>CAXTNZ010000026.1:0-26807 GCA_964245695.1 uncultured bacterium
ATTAACTCCTGTAGAGACGCGAAATTTCGCGTCTCTACAACTCCTAACTTCTGACTCCTGACTCCAAATTCCATGAAAATTATCGCTTACACCTACACCGATCCTCTACTAGAATCCCCACCCGATCCTCATAGTTGGGGATGGGAGGTGGATCGAGTTTATGAAGACTTGGGTAAGCGATCGCAATTACAACAATTATTGACTGATTGTGAAACAGAACCTGCAAATTATCTCCTGATTCGCCGATTGGAGGAATTGGGGGATACTGTAGAGGAAGTGAGCGATCGCCTTACGCAACTTGAAGCAATGGGGGTAACGCTAATTGCGACTGAACAACCTTACACTTCAGAAACTCCCCATTTTCGCGTTGACTTATTCAAATTGCTACATGAGATTCAGCGCCAGCAACGCAGTCGTCGCATCCGTCAAGGACACGCCCGCAATCGTTTAGACTCCGCCCCACCACCTGGTAAAGCGCCCTACGGCTACCGTCGCGGTAAAGGAAAATATACCATTGACCGTAGTACTTCCCCGGTAGTCAAGGATTTTTTTGACAACTTCCTGCTTTATGGTTCTCTGCGGGGAGCAGTGCGTTACTTGGCAAAAAAATACGCCAAGAAAATCTCTGTCACCACAGGGCGGCGCTGGCTGACAAATCCAGTTTATCGCGGCGATACGGCTTATCAAAATGGTGAGATTATCTCGAATACCCATGTGGCAATTATTACCAAAGAAGAAGCCGCGCAAATTGACAGACTTTTACGCCGCAACAGCCGTTTACCATCTCGGACTGCCAGTGCGCCGCGTTCTCTAGCTGGTTTGGTTGTCTGTGGCGAGTGTCAGTCACATATGACAGTTACCCGTGTAACTCAGCGTAACCAAGACAAGGAGTATCTTTATTTACGTCCGATTAACTGCCCCAAACGCCCAAAGTGTCGCGCCATTCCCTATGAACAAATTTTGGATGTGACAATTGAAGCGGTTTGCCGTGATTTACCCGGTGCGGTAGCTTTGATGAACTTTCCCCAGTTAGATGCTGTCAAGAATAGTTTAGGGCAAGCGAGCGATCGCCAGCAACAAATACTCGAACAGCTACCTGCCTTAGTAGAAACTGGAATTTTGGATGCGGAAACCGCAAAGTTAAGAGCATACAAACTCCGCACAGAAATTTCTGCACTCCAAGCAAAGTTAGCGACTCTCCCCCCAGTCAACTTGCGTTCTGTTGCCCAAGCTGTTTCAATTCCCCAATTTTGGTTAGACTTATCAGAGGCAGAGCGACGATTTTACCTCCGAGAATTCATTCGGCAAATTGAGATTATTCGCCAAGATAACAATTGGAAATTGCAAATTTTATTTATTTTTTAACTTCGTAGTAATCGCTAAAGCGATTTAATTAGCAATTTCAACACTTGAGTATATTCAACTCAATCAAGAATAGCTATATTTCACCTTCCCCCATTTTCTTCGTTCTCAACTTGACTTCTAGAATAAGATGTAGGTCGTCTACCTGTATTACGCACATTGACAAATTTACCCAGCAAATCGAACCAAAAAGGCGCACCCATCGAAATAGCAATACCACTGAAAATCCAACCAGGAATCATCTTCAAAAGTTTCAATAAAGGGAAACTCTCCTTTTTATTCGGTGTCCAAGCAATTTGCTGCTCTAAGTTAACATCAGACCAACCAATGGGTAAAGCGACGTTGTTTAAAGCGCTATCAGCTTGCTCTCTTATTACATCTAGGTTTGAAACACTATTATCTGGTTCTCCCTGAGAATTTAAACTTCCAATCGCCTGATTATTTTTATTTTTCAGTATTATTTCCCCAGCATTATTAGTAATTGTTTCTCGTAGAGCAGAATCTTTCGATAGTCTACTAATCATGTGAAATGCATCCGCATTAGCCGTGATAGCAATACCCAAGCCGAGCATAATCGCTACGCCTTTAGCATTGCGCTTGTAAACACCAGAAGCTCGTTCCATTGAGCTATCAAACGTGCGTTCAATTTCTTGCTGTAATGTATGAATACCTTCTTCTGTAGTTTGAATCCTTGACTGGGCACGTTTTCCTAAAACACTAAGATTTTCTACAACAGATTTCGGGAGTTTATCAATTAAATCTATACTTTGAACTACATTGATAATTCCTTGATTTGTGGCGCTTTCTTTATCTTTTACTGCTTCTTTAATTTCATTATAAACAGCACTATCTTTCCTCACAGATTCGACAACTTCATTGAGATTAGGTCTTAAACCTCCTGACAAAATTGCCTGTTCGATATCTCCAAAAATATCTTTTTTTATAAAATTTACTTTTCGCAATGCTTTTTCAAATAAATCCTGTTTTGGCATTTCTGTCTGAAAAACTTCTATATATCTATTCATACTTTCTTCCAAACGATTAACGCTAGTATTCAAATTAGCTTTTTTATTTTGAAAATTCCAAATTATTTGTTCAAAGTCGGCTTGTGTTTCAGCATATTGCTGAAACATAGTATTGATGAATGGAGCAGAGGTTTCATCATCATTTGTCTGTTCTTTCAACTTGACTAAAACTTGTTCTATTTCAGCTAAGCGGGCATTCTTAAATTTTTGCAGCCTGGATTCAGTTAATGTCTGAACCAGCGTTGGTAATTGCAAGGTTTCCATTAGCGAAGTCGCAAATATGTCTGAGGGAATGTAAGAAGGACCGCTACGTTTGTTCTCTCCAAAAATAGTTTCATTTTTATCACCTCCTGGTCGCGCTGTTTTTACGGAACGATATAATGAGCCAATTGCCCAAGTAAGTCGGCGAGGTAAGGTTGGAAGAAATCCTTTAGCTTCTTGGTTAATATTTCTCACTAAAGCATGAGAATAAATATCATTAGCTAGTTGGATCACATGAGCGTCTTCTGAGTTCTCAACATCACCAGCTAAAAATATTTCAACTGATTTCTTTAGGTGTTCAGCCCGCCATTGCAACACCGTAGCAATCAGTTCCTGAATTTCCGAAGCTAATAAACTTAAAATTAAGTAAGTAAATACTAAACCTAACGCCAAATCGAAAATAACAGGTAGATTCATTGATTGACTCCCTAATAGCGGTAGAATATTGTGTATTGTATTATGTGTATCAGTTTTTTCCGGGAAATATTTGTTAAATAATTTTAAAAAAAATTCTGAGAAGAAATTGTTAAAAAAGATTATTACCGATCATTAAAATTTGAGCTAATTTTAAATCTAGGAATTCTTCAGGACACCGATTGTAACCTGTTGGCAACATTGGAGACTCCAAAACGTCTGGAGTGTAATCGAAGCGTGCTTTTTAAATGATTATCCGAGAATATGCAAGAAGGAAGCTTTACTTGGGGTCGTCTAGAAAAACAATATCGCGTGGTTGACAAAAGGATTGATTGGGGATGGGTGATAGTGCTGCTGTTGGCAGCAATGTTACTCTTCAGCATAAATCTTGGGGGATTGCCGCTGCGAGATTGGGATGAAGGTACAGTGGCACAGGTTGCCCGTGATATTTGGCGCGCCCCAGCTGGTTCAATGCGTTGGCTTTACCCGATGCTAGGAGGTGAACCATATCACAACAAGCCGCCATTGATGCATTTGCTGATTGCCTGGACTTACTCGCTATTGGGCGTGAATGAGTGGACTACGCGCCTACCAGGAGCGATGCTAACAGCTATTTCTGTACCTTTGCTGTATTGCATTGGTCGAGAGATATTTCGCCAACGTTGGGCAGCTATTTATAGTGCTTTGATTTACCTAACGATGATGCCCGTAGTGCGTCATGGGCGGTTGGCAATGTTGGATGGCGCGGCGATATGCTTTTTTATGGTGATGATGTTGTGTGTGTTGCGATCGCGCCGAGATTTGCGATACTGTCTGGGAATTGGCATCGGTTTTGGCTTAATATGCTTAACTAAAGGGATGTTAGGCATATTGCTGTTAGCGATCGCATTTGTGTTTCTCGTTTGGGATACGCCACGACTACTCACCAGTTGGTATATGTGGATCGCAATCCTAATTGGCAGTGTACCTGTAGTTTTTTGGTATGGTTTCCAGTGGATACACTATGGTGATACTTTTGCCCGTATTGGCATTATGGGTCAATCCCTCAACCGAATTGGGACAAATGTTGAGAGTCATTCCGGACCACCCTGGTACTATCTGTTGGAAATTTTCAAGTACGGGTGGCCTTGGCTAATGTTTTTGCCCCAAGGATTACGCTTAACTTGGGAAAATCGCAATCTTAGTTGGGCAAAACTTGTGCTGGTGTGGATGGGAATTTACCTGCTAGCAATTTCCTTCATGGCAACCAAACTACCCTGGTACGTATTTCCGATTTACCCTAGTTTAGCCTTAGCTTTTGGTGCGCTACTGGCAGAAACTGAAAATCCGTCTTTAATGTCATCTTATCCCCGCGCTTGGGTGGGTGGTTTGTCATTACTGGCTGTGGTGGCTTCTGCTGGCAGCATTTATTACAGTTGGGGGACAACAGGTAAATCTGACTTACAGATGATTTTTGCCGCCGTAGCTGTGACTATGGCTCTAGCCGCTATTTTGGCAGAACGAGGGGACGGACAATTCCTGAAGATTCTGTTTTGGGGAAGTTATATTTCGCTGCTGCTGTTGATGAAATCCCACTATTGGGTTTGGGAATTAGAGGAAGCTTATCCAGTTAAACCAGTCGCCGTGATGATCCAGCGAGCAAAACCTACAGTGAGGAAGATTTACACATCTTTTCCCTACAATCGCCCGTCGTTGAATTTTTATAGCGATCGCACCATTATTCCCGCTTCTTTTGGTGAACTACAATATTATTGGCAGTACAACGAGCAAGCCTACTTCCTGCTTGATGCATCTACTCTCAAAAATCTCCATCTAGAGTCAGTGAAGCTAATTGACCAAGCCGAAGGTTTATCACTGATTACAAAAGACACTTATTGATTGGGCATTGGGCATTGGGGAGCCAGTGCGTTATCGCGGCGAGCCTTTATAAAGTTGCACAGCCGCGTCATTGGGCATTGGAAATTGAGTAAAAGGTTATTAAAGACGCTTCTTGTGATGCGCGAATAAATACGATTCTTTCGATGCCCCATGCCCCATGCCAAGCTCAAGAGCGTCCCTAGTCTCTTAGTTTCTCTGTTGCTGGAGGCACTTGGTAATCGTAAGTTGTCCTTTGTTGGGTCATAGTAATCATGCTTAAGAGAATAGTACTCCCTACAGCTAGGGCTAGCACAGGACGCTTGAGGAGGATAAAATCCCGTATAATCCTAGCTAAAGGATGGCTTTGGCGACGTAGGGACGATGAGATCATCATCTGTCTCAAGATAAACGGATCGCGGACGTAGTGACCGCTTTGACTGACTACTAGGCGTTCCTGGCAATACGGACAGGTAAATAAGCCAATGCACGTCTTGACTGGCTTTGGTGTTGCATTTCTACGGCAAATTGGGCAAGTAACATTATGATTATCAAAGGTGTGTGTATTCATTTACCTCGTCCGTAAGCGTCCACTTACTCGCTCTATATAATAATAGCTATCTTGAATTAACGATCAACACTTAGCCGATTACTGAGTGTATGACATCATTGTTCAATCACACCTTCAGTATTTCTACGATAGGCGAGATGCCTATCTTACTAAGCATGGTTTAACGGCTGCAACACGAGTCAAGCTAGATTTCACTAAGTATGAATCCTACTTGCTGCTCACATGGACGTGCGTCCTGAGTGTCGAGGTACTATATTTTCGCTCTTCTGAGAATAGAGTCTGCGCTTACTCGCACCCTACCACTCACCATTGACCATTAATTCTCTCCCATTTAACCATTATCCCTATAAAAATATTCATAAGTGGCAATTTTTTACCAAAGCTTTGTAAAGCAAGCAAAAAAGGTACATATGTAGCATACAAACTCTTTATTTGTCTGGTAGGTAAATAATGCCTCACAATAAGAAGTAACACATAAAAATTTAAATTTTTTCTTACATTTACCTTGCCTATCAATGACTCTCCTGCCTCCCGCTGAACTTAGGAAGGTAACGGAACAACCTGCCTTTCCTACTTTTTCCGTGCGCTTAACTCGCTTGGTTAATCGTTTTCAACCATCCCCAGAAACCCTCGTGCTCTTTTTAGCGGTGCTAATTGGTGGCGGCACGGGTATGGGTGTCGTCACGTTTCACTATTTGATTGAGCTAATTCACCGCCTGATGTTAGAAAATTTCATGGGCGCGATCGCTCATTGGGGCGCTTGGACTTTAGCCTGTGTTCCCACCCTTGGCGGATTAATCGTCGGATTAATGCGCTGGCGCACTCAAGATTTTGGACCTGGGCTTTCAACTCTCATCGCCTCCCAAGGAACAGAAGTCACGCGACAATTACGACCAGTAACCAAGATGTTAGCAGCTTCTGTTTCTTTAGGAAGTGGTGCTTCCCTCGGACCCGAAGGACCGAGTGTGGAAGTTGGCGCAAATTTGGGGATGTTGATGTCTCAAGTGGTAAAAGTATCTCAAGAGCGACAGCGCTTGCTTTTGGGTGCTGGGGCTGCGGCTGGCTTGGCTGCGGGCTTCAATGCGCCGATCGCTGGTGTGTTTTTTGCTTTAGAGGTAGTATTGGGTGCGACATCTTTCGCTAGTTCTGCCGTCAGTGTGGTGCTGTTAGCAGCGGTGGTAGCGGGGTTGATTGCTCAAATTGGTTTGGGAGCACAACCCGCTTTTGATTTACCTGTTTACGAAGTCCTCAGTCCGCTGGAATTACCGCTTTATCTTGGCTTGGGTTTGGGAGCAAGTTTAGTTTCTTTGACTTATACTCAGTCGATTTCTCTAGCGAAAGCCTGTTTTGCTGGGAAAGTGAGGGGTTTTGAATTTTTGGGAGGCATTCCTCAGCCAATTCATCCAATTATTGGCGGTGCAATAGTAGGTACTGTAGCTTTAAAATTGCCCCAAATTTTGGGTATCGGTTATGGAACTGTGGAAGCGATGCTTCAAGATGTGAAGTTTTCGCTTTCACTTTTGGTTGTACTGCTAATAGTCAAGCTGCTGATGACGGCAATTAGTGCTGGTAGTGGTTTTGTTGGTGGCGTGTTTGCGCCAGCAATGTTTTTAGGTGCTTCTTTTGGGGCAGCCTACGCCAAAATTTTGGCAATGCTTATTCCGGGAATCGCCGCACAAATGGCGGCTCCCCCAGCTTACGCAATGGTGGGTATGGCAGCAGTTTTGGCGGCAAGTGTCAGAGCGCCATTAACAGCAATTTTATTGCTGTTTGAATTAACGCGAGACTATCGGATTGTTTTACCATTAATGGCGGCGGTGGGTTTGAGTTTTTGGCTGGTGGAGCGGATGAAGCCAACTTTTAACTCTAACTCAAAATTACAGCAAATCGGTCTTGCGGAATTAAAAGATGAAAAAGTAGAAATTCTCTCTTCAATTTTGGTAGAAGATGCTATGCTTTCTTGTCCAAAAAAGCTGCCGGCAACCATGAAGGTGTTCGAGGCAGCTTTGGAAATGACACGCGATCGCGCTTCCAGTGCTTTAGTAATTGATGAGGCTGAGCGATTAGTTGGTATCCTTTCTCTAGAAGATATTAACCGCGCCCTTTCTGTTTGGGAATACCCATCGCCTACAGAAATTCCAGATAATATATCCAATCAAAGCCTCATGGAAATTTGTACCACTGAAATTCTTTATGCTTACTGGGATGAACCCTTATCTGACGCTTTAGACCGAATGTCTGTTCGAGGTTTGCGACAGTTACCTGTGATAGCACGAGACAACCACGAGCGCATTTTAGGTTTACTACAAAAAGAGCAAATTGCATTAACTTGTAATTTGGCAGTAACGCGCAAAGCAATTAACCGCTATTTACCAGTGATACAAAAAACAGGTCTAGCCATTAGTCAGTAGTCAGTAGTCAGTAGTCAGTAGTCATTAGTTATTAGGGGCGATTCCCTACTGGATCGCCTGACCTTAATCATTCAACACTGGACAAATGACTCTTGACTAATGACTGTTGACTAGTTCTTAAGCTGTGGCTTCTTCGAGTTCAGCACCTTCTTTGTCTTCTGAGTCTACCTGGCGCAAACGAATGTGCTTTTTGCCTAAAGTAATTATAAACTCATCTCCTGCTTCTAGACCCATTTGTTTTGTATAAGCTGATCCTATCAGCAAGTTACCATTAGACTGCACGCTAATTCTATAGCTAGCACTGCGTCCGCCACGTCCATTGGCACTGGGAGCGCTGTCCAACTGAATGCCTTCAGCATCAATTAGAGCGTTTAAGAACTTCATCATATTGACACGCTCTATACCATTTTTGGTAACGGTATAGTAGCCGCACTTCTTAGCTTTATCTTCTTTGCTAAGATTTTCTAGCTCTTTTACTTTATGGAGCAGATCTTCACCGACTAGAGGTTCAATTTTTTTCTGTTTAGCCATCAACTTAGATCGAAAATGAATGGTTGAAGTTTTTGAATCGATTTTATTTTAGCTGACAAATAGCTCTGACGCTCGAAATCGTGAGTGAGAATTCTTTAGTTTTTATTTCAGCCTAGCCAAGTATATTACACGAATCGGCGTAATTTTTGCGAGTTATCCAATATTCGCCACACAATATATCTTAAAGAAGATAGGCAATGGAGATATCTATAGTTTGTGAAACACTGCTACACTATATTTGTTTAAGTTTTCTAAAGCATCACTCTTATGGTTGTCTACTTGCTGGGGCGCGATAATTGGGACAAAGAATGATAAGGAAAACTGTTCCGCGCGTCAAGAGTTAAGAATTAAGAGTCAAGGGTCAAAGGTCAACAGTCAAGAGGAGGAAAGTTGCGTGCAAGCGAGTTGTCTGTTGCAGAGGCTTGCTGCGTACACCGAAGGAGTTGTTGTTGCAACGTCTTTGCGATTGAGAAGAGAAGACAAGGCATAAGAATTTCCCCAGGTTTCCAAAAGACGCTCTTGCAAAGTGTCACATCAAGAGCTAAGAGTCAAAAACTATAGACATTTGACTATTGACTAAACAATAAAGCTTGCCAGAATGAAACTAACGACCAGAGGACATTATAGTGTAAAGGCGTTGCTAGATTTGAGCTTACAGGCAGGATATAGTCCTGTATCTGTGAGAGCGATCGCCAATCGTCAAGATATCCCTGCTCCTTATTTAGAAAAATTACTTATAGAAATGCGTCGTGCAGGCTTGGTGAAATCAATTCGCGGCAGCATTGGTGGATATCAACTTGCGCGATCGCCAGAACTAATCTCTGTAGGACAAATTTTAGAAGCAGTCGGTGAAAGCATTACTCAATTACCGCATTATGCCTCTGCACCAGCACAAGCTGAAGATTGGGTAACGTTTACTTTATGGAAGAGGCTACAGCAAAAACTCAAAGAAGCTTTATACAGTATTACCCTAGCAGACCTTTATTATGATGCTCGTAGTTGGCAAGCAGCTCAAGGGGAAGAAGCTAGCTTTATTGTTTAGTCAAAAGTCACGCATTCCAAAGTCCATACTTTTTGACTATTGACTGTTGACTGTTGACTATTGACTATTGACTCTTGACCAATGACACCATCTGTTATTTTCATCATTGCCGCCACTTTAGATTACTTAATTGGCGATCCGTGGGGTTTGCCTCATCCAGTGCAAGCTATGGGATGGGTAATTTCTCGCTTTACCAAATTCGCTCTTAAATTTTGTCACAGTTCCATAACACAGCGAATAGCTGGAATTTTACTAGGCACGATTCTCATAATTGGTAGCGGCTTTGTTGGCGCTTTCATAATTCAAACTGCTAGATGGCTGCATCCGCTATTGGGAATAACATTAGAAAGCATTCTTCTAGCTAGCTGTTTTGCTTTAAGAAGTTTGAGAACAGCAGCCCAAGCAGTTTTACTACCTTTAGGTGCAGGACAAATCGAGGATGCTCGTTCTATTCTAAGTAATTACGTAGGTAGAGATACAGAAAATCTCACCGAACCAGAAATTTTGCGAGCCGTTCTAGAAACGGTCACGGAAAATGCTACTGATGGAGTCATGGCTCCTCTTTTTTATGCAATTGTGGGAGCATTTGTGCCATTTGTGGGGGCAGCGCCCCTAGCTCTAGCATATAAAGCTAGTAGTACACTTGATTCAATGGTGGGCTACCGATCGCCACCTTATACTTATTTAGGTTGGTTCAGTGCGCGGTTAGAAGATTGTTTAACTTGGCTTCCTTGTCGGTTAACAGTGATAACGTTAGCGCTTTTATCGGGTAAACCATTGCATGTTTGGCTTCTTTGTCGGCGGGATGCTCTTATTGACCCCAGTCCTAATTCTGGTTGGAGTGAGTGCGCCTATGCGGCTATTTTAGGTGTGCAAATGGGAGGTACAAACTGGTATCGCGGAGTAGCTTCATATAAACCACTGCTAGGAGATGCGATTTATCCCATCACAGCAAGTCACATTTATCAGGCTTTGCAATTGACTCGATATTGCTTTTTATTGTGGTTGGGGGGAGCGATCGCTTTATTCTTATTAATCTTAAAAGGGTAATAATCAAGATAAATGTTGATCAACTGTGTTCACAACGCGGGATGAAAATCAACTTTTCTTTAGTCTTTAGTTCCTAGTCCCCAGTAAAGAGTCCGCTCTAATATACGGTATAATCAATAACTTCGGGGTATTGTTTATGATTATGTCTGCCAAAGTCGTTGAAATTCTTTCAGCAGAAGAAATCCGTCGTACCGTGACCCGCCTCGCCTCTCAAATCGTGGAAAGGACGCGTGATTTGTCTGAACTGGTACTACTGGGTATTTATTCTAGGGGTGCGCTGTTAGCCGAATTGTTGGCACGCCAGATTGAGACGCTTGAAGGCGTATCCGTATCCGTAGGAGCATTAGATATTACATTATATCGGGATGATCTTGACCAAATTGGCTTGCGAACTCCGGCAAAAACTGACATCCCTTTTGACCTTACAGGGAAAACAGTTGTCCTGGTGGATGATGTAATTTTCAAAGGACGGACAATTCGCGCTGCTTTGAATGCAATACAAGAGTATGGTAGACCAGAGGTGATTCGTTTAGCTGTGTTAGTAGACAGAGGTCATCGAGAGCTACCGATTCATCCTGATTTTATCGGCAAACAACTGCCCACCGCTAAGGAAGAGATTGTCAAAGTTTACCTGCAAGATTGGGATGAACGAGATGCAGTGGAGTTGATTGGGGATTGATTTGTTATACCGTTTCCCGCTCAATCCTGATACAATTCACTTTTGAAGCTTTCGTTGCAAGAGCGTGTCCTCTGGACTCAGCTTGCCCATATGTATCAACCTTAAAGTGAAATGGTATTAGCTGTGGGGATAATTCTCTGACTACTTTTTCTATCGCATAATCGGACTGCCATGATGATGAATTAAATACCACTTGCCACCAAGAAGCTCAAATACGTTGGTAGCCATTGATTGGGCTTGGATTCGTCTACCTTCAATCACCTGAAAGACATTTTCTACAAGTACAACGTAGGCGATATTGTCGCGAACTTCTGTAGAAATTATGTCTAGATTAACTTCGATGTAAGCAGTATTTTTAAATATCTGTTCCCAAGAAGTGCGAACTTGCTTCCAACCCCGCAGCACATTCCATCCGGGGTGAATACAAAGACTACCAGTTCCCTGAGACCATACTACACTCATTGCCTCGATATCTTTCTTTTCAAAAGCTCGATAAAAAGCTTCGTTAGCAGCTAAAACTTCAGATGTCATGAGGAGTGGGGAATAGGGAGTAGGGAATGTCTAAGGGTTAGTAGAAAAACCATTAACTATTTACAATTTACAACTAACAACCAATAATCAACAATTAGTAATTCCCATTCTTAACGGTATTAATTGTTTCCAATAATTGCTTTGCTGTGTAAGGTTTGGATAAAAAGGCTTTGATGCCCACTTCATAAGCTGCATTCACCTTATCGCTAGTAGCAAGTCCGCTGATGGCAATAATCTTGACATTAGGGTTAATTTTTTGCAAAGTGCGAATGGTTGTTAGCCCATCCATAGACGGCATCACCATATCTGTCAACACAAGAGAAATTTCCTGGCGATGTTCTGCGTAAAGGGCGATCGCTTCTATGCCATCGCTAGCGATTATCGCTTTGTAGTTATAGGCTTCTAAGGATGTTTTGGTAATGTCTCGAATCGAAGCTTCGTCATCGATAATCAAAATCAATTCTCCGTTGCCTTGAGGCAATTCCAGTTCTTTTTCTTCTACGGTTTCCGCTGCCTCTTGTGCTGGTAAATATACTTTAAATTGGCTGCCTCTTCCTACCTCGCTGCATACAGTGATAAAACCGCCATGACTTTTGACAATACCAATTACTGTAGAAAGTCCTAGCCCTGTGCCTTTACCGAGTTCTTTGGTTGTAAAAAATGGCTCAAAAATCCGGTCTAATATTTCATGCCGAATCCCCATTCCTGTATCAGCAACTATAACTACAATATAGGAACCAACTTTAGCGTCAAAATGCATTTTGGCATAGTTTTCATCAACTACAAGATTTTCGGCACAGATTGTCAAAGTTCCGCCATTAGACATAGCATCACGGGCATTGACACACAGATTCATCAGTACCTGATGCAGTTGGGTAGCATCTCCAGAAACAGTCCAAAGGTTTCGTGGTATCTGGCAGTCAACTTCTATTGATTTAGGAAATGTTTCTTTAGCAATTTGTTGGATTTCTAATATTAAGTGCTTTAACTGTAAGATTGTGCGATCGCCTTCAACGCCACGAGTAAAAGATAATACTTGCTTGACTAAATTCGCCCCACGTTTAGCGTTAGTTACCAATATCGGCAGCAGTCGTTTACTCCGCGCATCATGCAGTTGTGTCTCCAAAAGTTGTGCGGTCATTAAAATTGGCGCGAGGACGTTGTTGAGGTCGTGGGCAATACCGCTTGCTAGAGTGCCAATGCTTTCTAGTCGTTGGGCACGTAAAAATTGCGCTTCTAGTTGTTTTTTTTGCGTAATGTCAGTATTAACAACCAAGATTGATTGTGATTTTTCATCGAATCGTACTAGTGTCCAGCGGCTTTCAACGATGATTTCTTTATCGAATTTTGTTATTTGATATAACTCTCCTTCCCAGGAGCCATTTTTCATTAAAATCTTCAGAGCTTTTTGCAGTTGCAGTAAATTTTTTTCCTGCCAAAGCTCGCGTGTTTTTTTACCGAGCGCTTCTTCTTTTTTCCAACCGTACAAATTCTCCGCTGCTTTGTTCCAATATAAAATTCGGTTGTCGAAATCGCGCACAAAAATAGCATCGGTGGCGACATCGAGTAAAGCAGCTTGTTCGCGGATTTTTTGTTCTGTTTGTTTGCGCTCAATGGCGTAGCGAATCGAACGCTCTAGCAAAGGCGCTGTCAACTGACTTTTTTCCAGATAATCTGCTGCGCCTGCTTTCATTGCCTCGATGTCTATTTCTCGGTCGCCTTTCCCGGTGAGTAAAATAATAGGAGCAGTGCAACCATTGGCGATCGCTTCGCTCAACAGTTCCAGTCCATTTCCTTCACCCAACCGATAATCAACAAGATAGACATCATGACGGTTCTGGGCGATCGCATCTCTAGCGAGAGAATAACTATTCACCCATTCGAGTTCGCTGCCAGCTACCCGAAATTCATCGAACCAATCACGAGTTAAAATATAGTCATCTTCGTCATCGTCAACTAGAAGAACTCTGATTGGACTGTTGTTCATTTCTGCCTCCCACTGCTTCTAGTGGTAGTTCCACAATTTCAAACCAGTATTTTCCGATGATCTTCATCACCTCAACCAAGGAAGCGAAGGTCACTGGCTTGATGATAAAGGAGTTTGCACCCAAATCGTAAGTACGATAAATATCTTCTTCTGCTCTTGAGGTAGTCAGTACGACAACGGGAATTTTTTTCAGATTCGGGTCGGTTTTAATTTCTCTAAGCGCTTCCCGACCATCTTTTTTGGGCATGTTCAAATCTAGCAAAATCAAACCCGGACGCGGCGCCATTTTTCCGTCGGTATATAGACCACGGTGATACAGATAATCCATCAACTCTTCACCATCACTGACGATGTGCAGCTCGTTTGCCAATCGACTTTCTGCCAATGCCTCACGAGCTAACAAGCAGTCGTCCTCATCATCATCCGCCATTAAAATTGTGACACTTGTTTGCCGACCCTTCACTATAAATTTTCTCCTTAACGCTGGTTATTAGTATTCAGTTGGTATTAAATTGCAACAAATTATGAAGTAGGGTTGTAAGATAAAATAATCTCTATGGGGGTATCATAAACCCTCACGAGCAATAAAAAATCAGGAACCGGAATTATATCGGTAGAGTGACGATAAACTTCGCCCCTTGCCCTGGTTTACTTTGTGCGGTGATACTGCCGTGATGACGTTCGGCAATTTTGCGGCAGATAGCTAAGCCGATGCCGGTGCCTTCGTATTCGCTGCGACCATGCAGGCGTTGAAAAACGTTAAAGATGCGATTGAGATACTTTTCGTCAAACCCAATACCATCATCTTCGACGATGATTTGACAATGTTCTGAACCGCCAGCGATTCTCGTAATTTGACTGTATATTTTGACAAAGGGCGGTTCTTGTTGCTGATGAAATTTCAGGGCGTTGCCGATCAAGTTTTGTAGCAATTGGCGCATCTGTAGGGGATCGCCAGTAATGGTGGCTAACTCGCCTACTTCCACACATGCGCCGGTTTGCTGAATATTCACTTCTAAATCAGACAATACTTCTTGTGTTACCTGTGCCAGATCCACCGAGACAAAAGGTTGCGCCCTAGTGGTAACTCGCGAAAGTGTCAGCAAGTCTTCAATCAAATTTTGCATTCGTTGGGCGGCATTTTGCATACGTTCTAGATAATCACGCCCTTGAGGGGTCAATGCATCGCCGCAGGTCGCTTTTAAGCGATCGCCGAATGTTTTAATTTTACGCAGTGGCTCTTGCAAATCGTGGGAGGCGACAAAGGCAAATTGTTGCAGTTCCTCATTAGAACGGGTTAGTTCTTGCGATTGCCTGGTTTCTTGTTCTAAAAGTTCAGCCTGAGCTAGAGCAATGCCCATTTGATCTGCCAGTTGTCGCAAAAGATCAGTTTCTCCACGAGTCCAGTGACGGGGACGGCTACACTGATAGGCAATAAGCAGCCCCCAAAGGTGATTTTTCAGGATAATAGGTACAACAACGTAAGCCTTGACACTGATTTTTTGCAAAAATTCCACATAGCAAGGTTCGATGCCAGCTTGCTCGATATCGGTAATCGCACTAATCCGCCCCCGACGGTATTTATCAATGTAAGCTTCTTGAAAGCAAGGGTCGAGGATGTCCTCTCCCAGAATCGCGGGGAAGGTGGGAACCACTGCCTCTTTCACCACCGTTCCTGAGCCATCTGACCACAACTGAAAGATTAATACACGGTCAGCGTGCAGCAGCTTTTGCACCTCTGTGACGCTGGTTTGGAGAATTTCATCGATTTGTAAAGAGTCACGAATTTTTACGGTGACATCGGCGAACAATTGCGATCGCATGTTTTGCCGCAATAATTGTTCTTGTACCCGCTTGCGATCGCTCATGTCCATCATCGCGCCAATCATCCGCACTGGCTTGCCTGTATTGTCATGAACGACATAACCGCGATCTAAAATATAAGCATAAGAACCATCCCTACGCTGAAAGCGGTATTCATTCGACCAGAATTGCTCACCACTGTTTATAACAGCTTGAATATAAGAAACAATTCTCTCCCTATCCGCTGGGTGTATATGTTCGCGCCACCAACTAACATCTGAACTTACTTCCTCTGCTGAGTAACCGAAGAGTGTTTGCACACTTTGATTCCACGACACCTGATTTGTTAATAAATCCCCGTCCCAAACAGCATCGTTTGTAGCACGGGCAACTATCTGGAAACGCTCTTCACTTTGACGCAGTTGTTCTTCGGCGCGTTTGCGCTCAGTAATATCTGTCTGGGAACCAACCATCCGCACAACGTTACCATCGGAGTCCCACTGTGCCTGACCGCGATCTAAAATCCATTTGTAAGTACCATCCTTACACCGGACTCGATGCTCGCTGATGTAAAACTGGGTTATCTTGGCAAAGTGGTCATTCATCACTTGTCTCACCCTGCCGATATCATCTGGATGCACTCGTGTTTTCCATTCTTCTATATGGTTGGAAATCTCCTGCTCTTCGTAACCGAGCATTTCCTTCCAACGAATTGAGAAAAACACCTCCGACGTTTTAACATTCCAGTCCCAAATGCCATCATTAGTCCCCCGCACAGCCAACTGCCAGCGTTGTTCACTTTCTTTGAGTGCGTCTTCCATTATCTTGCGGTCAATGGCTGTAGCGAGAATATTGGCAACCGCTTGGAAAAAATAAATTTCGTCTCTACTGAAGTTACGCTGTTGTGTTGTGTGTGCCCCTAAAACGCCAAAAGGACGCTCTTTACCTTGAATAACGACGCTGATACCGCTGACTACTTGATGCTTGTGCAGCAGTTGCGGTCCGCTAAACCTAGTTTCTGTACGCAAGTCTTTGACAATAACTGGTTCACTGCAAAGCAGAGTGTAACCTGCTTGGGAATCTGTATCTGTACCGACAGTCGCGTGTCCTACAAGCCCTTGTTGCCAACCTACACCCGCCCGCAGCAATAATGCATTACCTTTTGGCAGCAGTTCCAAGACCTTGCAATATTCAACTTTAAGGCATTGAGCAACCAGCGTCACGGCTGTTGTCATTAGCGTCGTCAAGTCTGTACCAGCTAAAGCGCTTTGGCTGAGTTCCGCCACCAACGCTTGCCGATTGGCGTAAAGTTCCAGCGCTTCTTCCGCTTGCTTGCGCTTGGTGATGTCGATTGTCACCCCAGACATCCGCAGCGCTACCCCGCTTGAGTCGCGAAAAACAACTCCTTTACTTGCTGCCCAACGCAGGCTACCATCGCGGGCAACAAATCGAAATTCGATGTCGTATTCTGCCCCTTCCCGAATCGCCTGCATCACTGAGCGGCTGATAAAATTGCGATCTTCGGGATAAACACATTGAATGAAAGCTGCATAAGTACTCTCAAAACTATTTTGTTCCAAGCCAAAGAGCAATTCCAGGTTATCGCAGCAAGTCATTTTGTTGCTGAGGACATCCCAGTCCCAGGTGCCCATGCGAGCTGCTTCTAATGCCATCCGCAATTGCGCTTCCCGCAGTTGCGCCTGCTCACTTTGCTGTCGTAATGCCTGTATTGTCTGACTAGCTTTGAGCAAACGACTCACTCGTTGATACAATACTTGCGATTTAATTGGTTTGGTAATAAAATCAGCGGCACCGGCAGCAAAAGCTCGCTCTACAGATGTTTGATCGTGAAGAGCGGTAATCATCAACACGGGTGTGTTCGCGCCACCAGGAAGTGTTTGCAATTGCGTGCAGCAGGTAAACCCATCCATCACTGGCATTATGGCATCTAGCAGCACTATATCTGGATGTAGGCGAGTATAAGCAGCTAGCGCCTCTGAACCGTTAGCAGCCTCTGCCACCTGATACCCTGCTTGCTGCATCAGATCGCACACCTGCATTCGTGTCAAATCGTCGTCGTCTACAACCAGAATTAGGTTAGTCATTTGTCAACAGTCATTTGTCAAGAGTGATATCAAGTCCGCTTAAATAACCGTCATTGCGACGCAAGGGAAGCAATCCCAAAAACCCTGCGATTGCGTCGTTTCACTTCGTTTCACTCGCGGCGGACATATTACGGGTGATTTGCCGGACATCATATCATTTGTCAAGAGACGAGTTTTCATCCGTAAGTTTCTTTTTTCCAGGCTCAACATAAAAGCTGACATGGCTAAAAAACCTTGAGACTGTGGACTATGAACTCTTGACTATTGACTAATGACTTTATGCAAAGTTTGTAATAATTCTTGCGTCGTATAGGGTTTGGGCAAAAAGGCTGCGTGGGAATATGTCTTATTTAGTGACACTTGCTCGCTTGTTGCCTGTCCGCTGACGGCAATAATACGCAGTAGCGGATTCATTTTTTTCAGTGTGCTAATGGTGGTGGCTCCATCCATATTGGGCATCATCATATCAATAATTGCCGCTTTAATTTTATTTTTATGCTCGGCGTACACTGCTACTGCCTCAATGCCGTCACTAGCAGTAATTGCTTTGTAATTATGATTTTCTAGGGAGGTTGTGGTAATCTCCCGAATGGCGGATTCGTCATCCACAACCAAAATCCCTTCTCCGTCTCCGGTAGGTATTTCCTGGTTTTCCTCTGGCTGCATTGCACCCGTATTCACCGCGGGCAAATAGACTTGAAATTTTGTGCCTTTGCCGATGCCACTGGAGACGGTGATAAAGCCACCATGACCTTTTATAATACCCATTACAGTGGAAAGTCCGAGTCCGGTACCTTTACCAAACTCTTTGGTTGTGAAAAATGGCTCAAAAATTCTCTCTAATAGTTCTTGGTCAATGCCAACTCCCGTGTCAGCAACAGTTAAGAGGATATAAGAACCAACTTTAGCGTCAAGATGCATTGACGCAAAATTTTCATCAATGAAAATATTCTTAGCATAAATGTTCAATGTCCCGCCTTCGGGCATGGCATCACGAGCATTGAGACACAAATTCATTATTACCTGATGCAGTTGGGTGCTGTCGCCACAAACTTGCCCTAAATATGGTTCAATTTCAGTATTGACTAAAATCGATTTGGGAAATGTTTGTTCGATAATTTGCTTCATTTCTAAAATCTGGTGTTTTAGCTGAAGCACAGTGCGATCGCCTTCTATTCCCCGTCCAAAGGACAGCACTTGTTTAACCAAACTCGCACCGCGTTTGGCGTTGCTTTCTATTATCGACAGTACCTTCTGACTGCGCTCGTCGTGGCATTTAGCTTTTAACAGTGGCACTGCCATCAAAATTGGTGACAGCATGTTGTTCAAATCGTGAGCAATGCCACTGGCAAGAGTGCCAATACTCTCCATCCGCTGGGCGCGGAAAAATTGCGTTTCTAGTTGTTTTTTCTGTGTAATGTCGGTGTCTACGATCAAAATTGATTTAGCTTGAGAATGCTCATCGCGTACTAAAGTCCAGCGACTTTCAACTATGATTTCTTTGCCTGATTTGGTATGATTTTGCAACTCACCTTGCCAGAAGCCTTGCTCCAAGACAGTCTGGTAAACTTCTTGTTGCGGCAAAGGTTCGTTCTTCAATTGACTAACATTATTACCTATAACTTCTTCTGCTTTCCACCCATAAAGCTTTTCGGCGCTTTTGTTCCATAATAAAACTTTGTTGTCTAAATCTCGGACGACAATTGCATCTGTAGTAATATCAAGTAATGCTGCTTGCTCACGAACTTTCTGTTCTGCTTGTTTGCGCTCTGTAATGTCCTCAACTATATAGGCAAATTTTGGGCGATCGCAACCTGCGTCAATTGAGGAGACTGTAGCTCTTAGCCATTTCTTACCGTCAGCAGTTTCGTGAGGATATTCAAAGCTTACAGGTGACTGGGTTTGTTCTGCCTGACGATAGTAATGAATCCACTCATGCAGATACTTTTGTGGTACACCCATCTCGCTCGCTAAGCGATTTTTCATCGCTTCTGGGGTGAGTCCAAAAAACTTAGCGCACTGTGCGTTGTCAGAAATATGCCGGATATCATCGTGCCTTAGCTCAACTGTACCCATCATCATCGGCGCACTGTCGAAGAAGCTGCGGAGGGTACCTTCGCTTTGGCGCAGTGCTTCTTTGCAAAGCTTATACTCAGTTTGAATACTTGCGAGTTCAGCTAAATTGCGCCGGATTTCTAGTTGTCTGATTACTAGCCGGCTAATAGCTTTCAGTGTTTCCACCTGTTCTGCACTAATTTGGCGTGGTACGCAATCAACTACACAGACAGTCCCAATCGCTTCTCCCCCTGGTGCTATCAAAGGTACACCAGCGTAAAATTGTACATTTGGTTCAGATGTAACTACAGGTGAAGTGGCAAATTGTTCATCAGCCAAGGTGTCAGGAATAATCAAAGCATCGCCTTTTAGGATGCAAAAGGGACAAAACCCAATATCTATAGGCATTTGCTGTACATCCAGCCCCAACTTAGCTTTGAACCACTGACGTTCAGTGTCAATCAAATTAATCAATGCGATCGGTGTGCCACAACTTTGCGCGGCTAAAAATGCCAAATCGTCGAAGGGTTGTTCTGGTGGAGTGTCGAGAATCTGATATTGATACAGAGCCTCAAGCCTGGCTGCTTCCTTTTTACACATTAAAGTATTCATGAAATTTTTCCTAACTATTACTGAGTTACAACTTGCCCTCGTCTTACTTACGGTTGTTGCTCATTTTTGAAGCAGGGAAGGTGTAAGGGTGGTGGCTTGAGGGTGCTGCAAACTTAGAGTCTCTTTACAACTGTCGCGCATTGGCAATTTGCCTTGTGGTTAAGTGGCGCGATCGCAGCACTTGAGCCTGATCAACTCACAATCAAAATATCTAAAAACGTCAGCCGATGAGTTCATTCCCTCACTATAGTAATATGTCTTAAGGAGGATGACGACTTAATTAATAAAATTCAGTAAGTTTACGTAAATTTTACGTGAATTGCGTATTTATTGGGAATTTTTACTCTAGAAAAAATTAGTCCTACTACCGGAAAAGGCTGTTAAAGGTTGATTGCAGGTGGAAAAGCTCTGTATAAATGGTGGTGAAATGGGGAGACCGAAGAATTTTTAATTTTTAATTTTTAATTTTTAATTTATTTGTCCCCGTGTAGCCGTGTCCTAGCCAAGCAAAACTGAGAATATTGGGCTGCTGGATCGAATGGCAGCAGGTTAGCAGCGCTTAAACTCAAGGAAAATATATTTAGCCGTTGTAAATACTGGTGCTGAATAATATGAACTCGCTTACGAAAACAATACTTGCTCCGATTAAACCAAGTGCCGAAGATAGCTTTGCCATTACTTTTGCGCCATTGTCTCTTGAGGAAGTCTACGCCAAAGCCGACGATCAAGCTAATGGTGCGATTGTGGTGATGAGTGGAATGGTTCGCAATCAAACAGACGGTAAAGCTGTGGTTTCCCTGGAGTATCAAGCTTACGAACCGATGGCGCTGCGGGTATTTTATCAAATTGCTGCGGATATTCGCTCCTCTTGGTCTAATGTGAATCGGGTAGTGATTTATCATCGCACTGGGCGCTTGAAAATTGGGGAAATCAGCGTTTTAGTGGCGGTGGGTTGTCCTCATCGCAGTGAGGCGTTTGAAGCTTGCCGCTATGCTATTGATACGCTCAAACACAATGCGCCCATTTGGAAAAAAGAACATTATCGCGACGGTTTCAGCAGCTGGGTGAGTATCGGTGCTTGTGAAGCCCAGGGAACTGTTTGCTAAAAGCTGTGGAGAGTAAGCTGTGAGGCAATTAACATTTCTCGTTGAGGCTTAAGGGGGGAAGGGGGAGAAAGGGAGAGGGGGAAAAGTTTGAGGCTTTTCTCTGAAATTTCAAGAATTGCAAATTGTCAGCGCAACAGCTTAGGCAATAGGATGACCAGAAGCGGGAAGTGAACAATTGAATAATTACGCTTTGTTCTGCGCGCAGGCTTGCGGCGCTCACCCTTCTCCAGAGGCTCCGCTCAAAATTACTCCCACTCGCTCCGAAGTTCCGAGTCTCCTCCAAAGACCAAGGCGAACAAAGTTCGACTTCGCGAGAGACTTCTCTCCACTCTTCCACTTCTGTTCACGCGATCGCTTTTTCACTGAATTTTTAATTTAAATTACAAATACTTGCCTTTGCACAACAATTATATTTGTTGCAATTAATTACATTTTTATTAGCTTGATATTGCAGTTTGTAAATATTTTTTGTGTCCTAAAGGAATATCCCTTTAGACTGATCAACAAGTGGAAAAACTTGGGATATTCAAACATGCATTCAGTAAATCTTTGTCACGAGTTTGTAGTTGCTGTTTCTTTTGTGGCTTGTATTGCTGGTTTGTTGCTACTGTGGGATCGCAAGCAGAAACAGGATGAGTGGGAAGAAACAGAACGAATTCTGTTGAGAATGAGCTTTTCTTACTGGCTAGTTTACTGCGTTGCTTTTGGTATCGAGAAAATGGTTTTACCTGACTGGGAAACTGTGGTGATGTCGTTGAGAATGACAACAGCATTGTCATATTTATTAACATTTTCTTGCATTCTCAGTCTGCCGCTACACAAATTCGCAGTGCATCAGGTTGAGGAATAGTTGTTTGTCATTGGTCAAAAGTCAAAAGTCATTTGTGACTTGGGACAAAGTACTATTACTTTCTCATAGCGATCGCGATCGCCTCTTCGAGTTTATCCTGAGCCAAAGTGGTCAGGATAAACACCTCTTGTACCGTCTTACCCTGGCGTGCGATTACCTTAAAGCCTCCAAGAATGGGTACAGACACTCGCAATTGCATTTTCGGGCAGTGACCTTTCACCCGCCCAATCACCCCCGGTGTAACGGTGTGAATTCCCTCTTGCTGGCAGAGACGTTCTAAGATGGGGATAAGACCGGAAATGTGGGTCGAGTGATTCCAAACTAATCTGGCATCGTTAGGTTTGCCCATTGTGATTATGCTGCTTCTAAAGGAGCCATTGTCAATCCAGCTCGACGGAGTTGCTGATGATACAGTTCCGCTGGTTCTTGAGGACCGACCCAAACGATCGCTTGACCTTCATAATGCACCTGGTTGGTCAAGTCCCATGCGTGATCGGGTGTCATCCCTGGAATATACTTTACCAAACACTCAGCGACATGCTGAAATGTATTAAAGTCATCATTCAAGACAATCACTTTATAATTTGGATAAAGCTGGCGGGTAACTTGACTAGACCGTTCAGGAGCTACAGTTGGTGCTGTTGCCATCCCGTAAATCGCTGCTGAAAGTCTGGTAACCATAAAATAGTTAACCTACAAAATTTTACAAAAGTACATTACAAATAACTAGTTTAGTTCATAGTTAAGAGTCAAGAGTCAAAAAGTCAATAGTCAAGAAGTCAATAGTCAAAAAGTCCAGTCTTTAGATATAAAACGTTAACTATGTTGCCAACCCTTAACTATTAACTGTTGACCATTGACCATTGACTGTTGACTATTTCCAATCTTCCCAATTTTGATTGAAAATTGAGGTATCGGGGAAGGCTGTGGGATTGCCATTTTGCTCTAACAGACGTTTGACTGCTTCGAGTTGCGGTTCTGGGTTAGGCAAGTTGTCAACTAGTTGATAGGGTGCGATCGCATTTTTCAAGGCAAAAGCAGTAACAGTTCCCGCAGCAGCGCCAGCTGACCATTCAAATGAGTGTACCCGATATGCGGCAGCTGCGATGTGACTGGTAGCGATACTTTTCCCTCCCACTAGTAAATTGTCGATTTTCTGGGGAATCATCGCTCTCAGGGCAATTTGAAAGGGATAAGCTTGTCCAGCACCACGTCTTTCACCCTCACGTTCTTTGTTACCAGGTGCTTCTGGTGGGCTGTTGATCATGCAGGGATGGAAATCTATGGCGTAATGACCGATACCCACAGCATCGGGGAAGATAGTGGAACGAGTCCGTCGCATGGCTTTTTCTGGTGAGGTTTGCCCGGAAAGTACTGATGGTGCTTCCAAACCAGCAAGTGCTGCTCTTAACCGGCGATACATATCGGGCGGCAGTGTCTTGCGGTAATACTCGTCATTGTAATCGCGGCGAGAAATGTCTATTTCCGAAATCGTAAAACCTGCGGGTTGTCCCCAACTTGGACGCCCGATTATTCTTCGTCCTTCGCGCATGTAGGGATATTTCGATAAACCATGCACTGTCCCCATTGGGGAATTTAGCCCGGAAAGAAAGCGGTTATTGAGTTGCGGCTGCTTTACACCATCCCCCAATTGAGAATCGGTAATCCCCGCTACCAACCAGTAATAATATCCAAAGGCATTTTCTTCAGCTTTGCGTAAAGCGTCTGTCCGCAGTCCACCCATCCAGCCACCTGGCTGCAACTGCCCGCTAGCTTGCAACTGTTGACGAGAGTAGATTAAATTATCTTGGGCGGTTCCTGGGCGGTAGTCGTTACCCCAAGTCCAGTTTTGCATGGAGATGTCCCCTGGCGCGGGAGCAGTAAACTTGACACCACCGAATTGTTCTGACTGTCCTGGTTGGGGACTCCAGATGCGACGATAAGTGAAAACTAAGGGGAAGCTTGCTAACCGCTTTAATTCATAGCTGTAATATGGCGAATACTGCTGATAAAATGAAGGCATTGTTTGCGGTTGCGGGTCTTTGGTTGCCTCCATTGCAAAGGTGTAGGTAAAGCCTTGAGGGCAATACTGGTCATTTGTGGCACTAGAAGAAGAAGGTTCCAAGTAGGAACGATCATCAATGCCTAGACGATAGGGAACATCAGCTAGGGCGATAATTTCGCCGGTTTCGCTGGTGTCTACAACGTACCAATTAGGCGCATTGCTACCTGATTTACTTGTTTGTTTGGGGACGAAGCGAATAATGTTTTTAGTGAACTTAGACGAGTTTTCGTAGCCATAAGCGTCTTCGATGCTTTGAGATAAGGTATAGGTGTTGAGGGGTGTAGAAGCGACTGGTTTGTGTTCGATAGCGATCGCACTATTAATTATTTTGCCATCACTACTAATATCCAAGTCCTTGATCACCGTATTCGGGAATAATTGCAACTTCCCTTTGCCCCGTTTTTCCGCATCTTTGAGGATTTGGGTGAGAATTTCATGTCCATCGCGGGGAAGAAAGCAAGATTCGCTTACCCAGCAGTTACCTGGGTTAAGTTTGCCGTATTTCTTCTCAATGCGGCTTCGCAATTCCAAATAACCGCGAGAATAAAATTGCTTTGCGCGTTGGGTGGGACGTTCGTCTAACGCAGATGTCCCCTGAGAAGAAATTTGTCCTCCCAACCAGTCGGTAATTTCTGTGTGACAAACTGTGCGACCGGCAAGTAGAGCCTCGTAAGCTGTAGCCACGCCGGATAATCCACCACCCACAACCAAAATGTCACAATTTACCGTTTTATCTGGGTTTCTGGGGGGTGCAGCTTGCAAAGAGTAAGGTGCGAGAAAGGTAGATACTAAGCTGAGACTGATAAGCGATCGCTTCATATTTCGAGAAATCCGTTCAACTCCTGTGTGACCTTTTAGACGCTACCATTCTGCAAATGTTCATCTCAAGCTTTTTTGGGAAAAAAAATGTATCTGCTACAGTCATGCAGAAGCCGAGGGTTGATGGCTGCATAAGGCACAAAATTATAAATCAAAAAAAGGTAAAACGATTAGTGATTAGGGACGCTTGGATTAGGAAAGAGATTATTCATATCAATCTGTTTCTTGAAAGTCCCAAGTCCCAAGTCACCAGTACCCAGTCCCTAGTCCCTAATCCCCATTTTCCACATGACGAATTTGTATCGTTCAGAAGATGTACAAAAAATTCTCCAGCTAGCTATGGCACAAAAGGCAGAAGGGAGAGACTTTTCCCGCCAGGAACTATTGGAAATGGCGGCAGAATTGGGAATTTCATCTGAGGCGATCGCTTTAGCAGAAAAACAGTTAATGCAGGAATCGGAAAAACAGCTGACAAAGCAGGCATTAAATAATATGAGTAATAGTCGCCGCCGCAAATTTCAGACACATCTTTTTTTATATCTCATCGTCAACACTTTCTTAGTCGTTATCGATTTTATGCCAGATCATCGCTTAAACTGGGCTTTCTGGCCCATCGCCGGCTGGGGACTAGGACTGGCTTTTGATGCTTTGGATACTTTTCAACGTTCAAACGATGATTGATGATAAGATAGTCCAAAAGTGGTAAATGAAGGTCAGACCACATATACGCTTCAATCAGGGCTGCTAGATTAGAGAAAGGTACGCCACTTAAAAAACTGACCAACGGATACGGATGGTTTGTATGAAGAGCAAGAATCAGCTCGTCTACTCTAGCCTGCGGAAATCTACAACAAGCCGCACTCGGCGCGTCTCTGCTTTAATATTGAGAAGCGCTATTGTCTTTTCTACTTTCCTGGTGTCCGTTGGTGTTGCTAAAAGCCAACCAGCGCCCTCTGACTCTCCACAGCTAACTTCGACTCCAGCAATATCGAACCAGAATCGGGAAGAGGCGCGAATTCAACAGCAAGTCAAATCTGAAGTTGATCGCGCTTTAAGTCGTAGAAGCACTCAAATCAACGTCTGGCTAGTCATATTAACTCTACTTCCAGTGGGTGCGATCGCTTCACTTTGGCTGTTACGTCGGGCTGTAATCCGTGCGATCGTTGATAAAGCGACGAAACAGTTACAGGGACTCTTAGAATTACAAAACCAGTTAACTTCTGTTAAGCAAGAAGCTGAAAATATCATCCAAAAAGTTAAAAACATCACCTATGAATTAGAAATTGAAGCAGCAGCACTGCAACAAAAGATAAAAATAGAAAAAGAAAGTTTATCGGGAATTACTTCGGAGTTATTGCAATCCAAAGAACAATTATTAGCAGAATTAGAGACACAAATAAAAACGTCTCAACAAAAAGTAGTAAATTTAGAATTTGATTTGGCTTCTCAACTATCTGAGTTACAGTTAGAAGCTCAAAAGCAAAAAGATGTAACTTTAAATAATTTACTCAAGTTAGAATCTGAAGGAACAGATAAACTATCTGAATTACAGTTGGATGTTCAAAGACAACAGGCTAGTTTCCTTGAACATCTGCAAAAATTAGGTTCTGAGTTTACATCTCAACTATCAGGATTCCAAACAGAAACTCAACAACAAAAAGATGTAACCCTGGA
>CAXTNZ010000026.1:26907-37187 GCA_964245695.1 uncultured bacterium
CTCAACTATCAGGATTCCAAACAGAAACTCAACAACAAAAAGATGTAACCCTGGAGAATCTGAAAAAGTTAGAGACAGAATTGCAAGTTGAAATATCACGATTCCAGAGAGAAAGTCAACAACAAAAAGATGTAAGTCTGGAAAATATCCAAAAATCCGAGTCAGAGTTTACATCTCATATATCAGGATACCAGAGAGAAACTCAACAACAAAAGGATAAAATAATTGAGAGTTTAAAAGAAATGCATTCAGAATTTGCATCTCAACTTTCTGAATTGCAGGAAAATGCTGAACGACGAAAAGAGCTAACTATAGATAATTTAGAAAAATTGGGTTCGGAGTTGGTTGGGAAATTACAGTTAAATGCTGAAAAAGAAAAGAATATAATCTTAGAAAAGCTGGAAAAATTAGAGTTATTTGTAGCTCAATCAGAATTAGAGATAGATGCTAAACAAAGAAAAGAGTTAATTATTCAGCAAGTTTCTGAAAGTTCGCCTCCCCTAATTCAAGAAGCGGTAAATCGTGCAGTTGAGGAAAAAATACAGGAACAGCAGAAAGTATTAGAAGAACCTGTGTCTTGTCAGTTAAAGTTGACTGCTGATGATTATCTTCAAAAGGGAAATGTTCTATTAACTGAAAGGCGCTATGAAGACGCGATCGCAGCTTACACCAAAGCAGTTAAAATCGAACCTGACAAAGCTGTTGCTTGGTTCCAGCGAGGTATTGCTAATTCGCGGGTGAAACGATACAAAGATGCTATCGCTTCTTATGACAAAGCCCTTCAAATTAAGCCAGATTATCATCAAGCTTGGCGCGAGCGCGGCGTTGCTTTGGGAAATCTGCGACGACATAAAGAAGCTTTTATCTCTTTTGATAAAGCCACGCAATTCAAACATGACGATGCAGTAGCCTGGTTGAATCGAGGTTTAGCCTTGGAAGAGTTGGAAGAATATGAACAGGCGATCGCTTCTTTTGACAAGGTGATTCAATTTAAGCCTGACTCCTACAAAGCTTGGAATCATCGAGGTTATGTCTTAGTCCGGCTAGGGCGCGATGAGGAAGCAATTGATAGCTTCGATAAAGCGCTCTCAATTCAACCTGACTATGCTAACGCATTTTACAACAAAGCAGCCTGTTATGCGCTGCAAAGAAAAGTTGAATTAGCCCTGGAAAATCTGCAACAGGCAATTGACTTGAATCCAAGTTACAAGGAAGATGTAGAAACTGACATCGATTTTGATGATATTGTCAAAGATAAGCGCTTTCGGCAATTTATTGCAGGGCTGACAGGAAGCTAAGGTGATTCTTAATTTAATTTCTGCTTGTGGGATAGGTGTGCGATCGCCCTCATACTGCTCACGCAACAATAACATCAATTGAATACGTGTTCGCCTCGGCTTTCAGGCTGTAACCTGATTTGAGAGTACCAAGCAAGAGGTAATTTTTATACATTTGTGTACTTTTTGACAATTTACGCACATTTTACTCTTAAATTCAAAATATAGACTCAAAAATTTTCATTTTCTGCGTAGCCGCGAATTCTATTCGCCAAAGCTTGGTGCTTGCATCATTTGCAATAAAAATAAAAACAATGAATATTGCTGAAAATAATAAAACTAAAACACCAAATAAGAAACTTGTCTTGGTTGGATTGATTTCAGTGGTTATGTTCACAGGTGGCGTGATTGGCTGGATTAAATTTAAGCAAGAACAGGAGAAAAAAATTCAGCAATCTCAGGCGTTGTTGGCGCAAGCATGTCAGACTAACATTTCTGCAAATGCTAATTTCCTAAATGCATCTAAAAAAGTTGATGAAGCAACCTCGCTTTTGTCTAGCGTTCCTAATCTACCAGGTTTAGCTTATCAAAAAGCTCAGAATGAATTGAATAATTTTTCTACTTGTATAAAAATTGTTGATGCTAAAGAAAACTTGTTTGCAGCAAAAAAGCTAAGTAAAATAGCTTTAAGTGTTGATAGAGAAATGACTTTTTCTGTACAAGAATGGCAAGGGATACACTCAGATTTAGGAAAAGCTATAGATTTGTTGAAAACTATCCCTAATGATGTAAATATTTATCCCCAATCTCAAAAAGAGTTAAAAATTTATCAGAATCAATTTCAGGAAGTAAATAAAAGACTTCAGCAGGAACAAGCAGCAGTTAATGCTTTTAATCGTGCTGAAGATTTGAAAAATGAAGCCGATAAATTAACTCGTAATTCTCCTAATTTGAAATCTTTATCTGAGGCTGAGTCAAAAGTTAAAGAGGCAATTCAACTGATAAAACCTATTCCTGACGGAACAACTGTTTCCGAGAAAAGCAAAGATACTATATTAATTTATCAAGATAAAATAGAGGGTATTCGTTATCTAATTGGTGCTATAAATTTAGAACCATTAATGAAGCTTTTTTCTAAGTTTGCCGATTCGCTTAATAATAAGATGGAATATCAAGATTATGCTAATAAAGTTAAGAATTTGAAGGAAAAATTTGACAATCTTACAAAACAAGCACCAGTAACAAAGAATCATCCTAGCGCCAAGGCATTGAAAAGTGCTTTAAATCGATATAATGATGCTTTAATTGTCTGGCAATATTGCCAGCAAGGAAAATGCCTTAATTCTTTCTCTGCTGGTATCTTAGAATTCCGAAACGTTTTATGGATACCTGATTCTTTTAAAATCAAAGGTGTACCGTTAATCAAAAAATATAAAATTAAAGAAACTTCTAATTTATTTACACAAAAATTTGTGCAACTAAATCAAGCTCGTTCAGCGATTTGGGAACAAGCAAAAAGCGATATTCAAGAAGCTCAAGGGCAAATTTAAGTTAAATAGGCGTTGAAACGCCTACTACCTACTATTTATGTGTTAATCGCAACAATCATCAAAATATTGTGTGTTATCTATGCGATCGCACTCATATCTACCTTTAATCTCGTAATTATAATATCTTCCCACTGAATCAGCGTCATGTAAATCTTCCCAAGTCTCCTCTTCTACCCCCGAATACTGATAAACTGCGCCGTTGTGAAACTCAACCTGCAATATTTGTTCGTTTTTGTCGTATCCTACAGACGCAGCCATTGATGAATTCACTGGTAGCATGGCAATTGGTTCCTGTTCTGGGGGAAGTGCAGGAGAGTCGGCGATAATTTCGTTTAAGTCTTGCAATCCTTCGTAAGCTTGTATCGGTGCGGGAATTTCCAAAAATTCTAACTCGTCACCTCGGTCGAGCAATAACTGCAAGTATCCTTCAGAATGAGCGATCGCTATTAAACTGCTCAAGTCTACCTTAGATAGCTTCATTAATTCTGCTCTCCTATTGGCGTAGTGCAATTTGTCAAAGACTTATTAATACATTTGTACTATATAACTTTTGGGTGGTCAAGCTTTGCATAGAAAAATTCGTACTTAGCAGTGCGATCGCCTGGTGTTTATAATTCTATTTTTTGAAGGCTAACCAACCACCAACCCAAAGTCCCGTATAAAAACGTATCGTTTTCTCAAAACCAGCTTGCTCAAGTAAATTCAAAATGCTGGTTTCCGCTAACGGATATACTTGTTGGTGATATCCTGCTAAAAGTTCTTGCTGCTTTTGCGGTGGAAATCCCATTGCATTCCAATAGGCATGTAGTATAGGCATTAATTGTTTCAATTCCTGGCTTTGCTTTTCGCCGAATCCATCCACAAGTACAAGAGGGGCAGAAGGATGAAGACGTTGAGCAATGCTTTGCAAAAACTGTAATTTATCTGATGGTGGAATAAAATGCATCACTAGAATGCTAGTTGCAGCATTATACAGGATATCTGTGGGTAAGGAGTGTGTGTAGCCCTGAATCAACTTGACTCGCTGAGAAAGTTGATGAGCGGACATTTTTTGTTTTGCGATCGCCTGCATCTTTTCTGAGGGGTCAATTCCCAGAAAATGCCACTGAGGACAAGCGTTACCTAAGCGTGTAAGTTCCATTCCCGTACCCGATCCTACCACCAGCAAGTCCGCACTTTCGGGTAAAGAAGCCTGCAAACACGCAAGAACCATTGTATGCATTGCTTCATAGCCTGGTAGCGCTAACTGAGCAGCGCGATCGTATTCATCAGCAGTAATCGGTGCATTGTTGTCAAAATCTATTGGTTGAGACATATATCATTCGTTCCTGTTGTTTTGACCGTTGTTTCCAAAAAAAAATCATTGTTTAATATTAAACAATTGTTAAAAATGAGAATACACTTGCCATAGTATTTTTTCTGACCAACAAGGTGAGCAAGGCAACCAGAATAAGATAGGAGTAGCTTTTAACAGATGGACACTATCAAGTACACGCTTACAGAAGACCAGATGCCTGACTCCTGGTATAATATCCAGGCAGATTTACCCGCCCCCATGCCGCCAGTGCTACACCCGGGTACAGGTCAACCGATTACAGCAAAAGACTTAGAACCCCTTTTCCCAACGCAACTGATTGAGCAGGAGGTAAGCCAACAACGCTGGATTGAGATTCCTGACCAAGTGCAATCAATCTACCGTCAGTGGCGACCAACTCCACTTTACCGTGCCAGACGCCTAGAAAAAGCTCTTGATACTCCTGCCAAGATTTACTACAAATACGAGGGAGTAAGTCCTGCTGGCAGCCATAAACCAAACACCGCTATTCCTCAAGCTTATTACAATAAAATTGCCGGAGTTAAACGCTTAATCACTGAAACTGGTGCAGGACAATGGGGTTCGTCGCTCTCCTTGGCTGGTGCTTTTTTTGGTTTAGAGGTAGTGGTTTACATGGTAAAAGTCAGCTACCATCAAAAACCCTACCGTCGTGCCTTTATGGAATCCTATGGAGCGCGGGTAATAGCTAGTCCCAGTAACGAAACTGAAGCGGGACGCAACATTCTTAAAGAATATCCTGACAGCAATGGCAGTTTGGGCATTGCTATCAGCGAAGCGGTGGAAGTCGCAGTACAGGATGAGCAAACTAAATACGCTTTAGGTAGTGTGCTGAATCATGTGCTGCTGCATCAGACTGTAATTGGTCTTGAAGCATTAGCACAGTTGGAAATGGCAGGTGATTATCCTGATATTATTGTCGGCTGTACGGGTGGTGGTAGTAACTTCGCTGGTATTGCCTTTCCTTTTATGAGTGCAAAGTTAAAAGGCGATCGCGATATCAAATTTGTCGCAGTCGAACCGGCAGCTTGCCCTACACTAACTAAAGGCAAATATACTTATGACTTTGGCGATACCGCACATCTGACTCCTTTAGTCAAGATGCATACTCTCGGTAGCTCGTTTGTTCCCCAAGGCTTTCATGCCGGCGGGTTACGGTATCATGGCATGGCACCGCTTTTGAGTCACGTTGTCGATTTAGGTTTGATTTCGGCAAAAGCTTATGGACAACTTGACTGTTTTGCAGCTGGTCTTACCTTTGCCCGCGCTGAAGGGATTTTACCTGCTCCTGAAGCCAATCATGCAGTAAAGGGTGCGATTGATGAGGCATTGCGCTGCAAAGAAGAAGGTGCTAGCAAGACCATTTTATTTAACTTGTGCGGTCACGGTCACTTTGATATGCAGGCTTACATGGATTATCAAGCCGGGTTGTTACGCGATACTGAGTATAGCAGCGATGAAATAGCAATGGCGCTGGCTGGGTTGCCTGTAATTAGTCAAGTTTAACTAAACGCAAGCAAGAACACTTTTGCAGAAACCCAGACGCTTTTTGTTCAGCATCTGGGTTATGAATATGTGCTGGTGTCGGGCGGATAATGCCGCCAAATAAGTCATCTAAGCCGTAGGGGGTGAAAAATTGCCATTTTCCTTCTACATCTAGCTTCACGCCTACAGCAGTGGCTGTGTGGAGCCAATTCGCAATGCCATCTTCTGTGCTGGTGTAGGTTTGGCGACCATCACGCCAACGAGCGAAACTAGCTTGATTTTTGACATCAAATTTGTAGTCAGGAAATTGATTTGTCAAAGTTGCTTTTGCTGCTAGTTCTTGAGAACGGTTTCCTTGTTCATCAAAGAATGCAATATCAAAGTCGTTGATAACTAACTTACATTCTTCGCCGAAAATATAACGCCAAACAGTATTTCGCACTGCACCACCTGCTAACCACCAGTTGGGAAGGTTGCTTTGAGCGATCGCCGGCAGTACCATACCAACAGGCGAATCAGCCAAAATTATCTGTAGGCTTGTGTTAGCATTCATTTTAAATTTATGTAAATGTAGTAAGCGCTTCAGCGCTTAAAGCGCTTACTACAAGTTAAGCAGGTAGTTTTGCTTTACTTTGACTTTAGTAACTTGTTTGGGGGCTAAAAATTCTCCAATATAAAGCGCTTCAGCGCTTACTAGGTGTTAAGCAGGCAATTTTGGTTGACTGGGACTCACAACAACTTTTTCCGGGGCTAAAAATTCCCGAATCAGTCTGGCTATGGCTTTTTGTACTAAGAGACTGGTAACTTGCTGACCCAAACGCTGCACCCCAGGATTTACCACTAACTGTGCAAGTTGCGGAACAAGCTGTTTTGCATCAAAGCCACGGGTTTCTTGAAGAATATTAAAGATACGTTTGATATGCTCTAAGGTTTGTTGCTGTTCAACTGATGCTGAGGGAGTTTCGTTGATTGCTGTCAAACCTACTCGTTCCCGCAGCAAGTATGTGAAATTATGCAAAGCGTTTTTACCTAAAGCATCAACTCCTTTGACAACTTCATCTACTACCCGATTGCGAATAAAAGCGCCTCTTTCGGAAGATAGAAACTCTAATCCTTGATTCAAAACTACATTCAAGTCGTAATCTTGATTGTTACGGGCATTTTTTAACAGATTTTCCAAACGATTCCAGCGGAATGTACCTTCTTTAAACAGCAAATCTTGCAAAGATGCTCTTAATTGCGGTGCTGGGTCGGTTAACAAGCGTTTGGAAACGTAAGGATAAGCTTCGCTGAGGACTTTGAAGTTTGGATCTATATAGATAGCAATGCCTTCGAGCGTTACCAATGAACGGATAATCAAAGCGTAGTAAGGTGGAACGCGGAAGGGATACTCATACATCAAAGCTGATAATTCATCGGTGATGCTTTTGATGTTGAGGTCAGCAACGCTAGCACCTTCAGCATCGGCAAATACTCTCGCAAAAGCGGGAATAATTGGGGTTAAGTCGGTTTCTGGTGATAAGAAATCTAACTTGACGTAATCTTTCGCTAAACCTTCAAAATCGCGGTTGACAACGTGAACGATCGCTTCAATTAAACCATATCTTTGCAACGGCTTAATCTCGCTCATCATCCCAAAGTCGAGATAAGCTAGTTTGCCATCGGTTGTGGCTAACAAGTTACCTGGGTGCGGGTCAGCGTGAAAAAATCCATGCTCTAACAATTGTCGCAAAGAACACTGCACGCCCACTTCAATTAAATAACGAGCATTGATGCCTTGGGCGTTAAGTTCTGCTGTATTCGTTAATTTTGTGCCGTTGATCCACTCCATCGTCAAAACGCGACGATTTGTATATTCCCAGTAAATATTCGGTACATAAACGTCTTTCATGTGACCGTATAACTGAAAAAATCTCTCCGCGTTTTGTCCTTCGTGGATGTAGTCCATCTCTTCAAAGATGCGATCGCCTAATTCATCCAGAATCCCTACGAGGTCACTTCGCACCCTTTTAAAGTTTCTCTGTGCCCACCCCGCAAGGCGACGTAAAATATACAAGTCAATTGTTATACCTTCGCGTAAGTCCGGACGTTGGACTTTAACAGCAACTTCCTCACCAGTACTTTTCAACTTACCTTTGTAAACTTGTCCCAAAGAAGCCGCTGCAATTGGATGTGGCGAAAGTTCCGAGTAAATCTCTTCTGGAAGCGCTCCTAATTCTTCTTGAATAAATTGATAGGCAATTTCATTCGGAAAAGCCGGTAACTGGTCTTGTAACCTAGTTAATTCTTCCAGATATACAGGCGGAACCAAATCCGGTCTGGTAGATAAAGCTTGCCCAATTTTAATGTAAGCGGGTCCCAATCGTGTCAGCAATTCTCGCAACTGAGCCGCACGACGCTGGTCATTTTTGACGACAACTCCCCGTTTGCTGTCGAACCACAAGCCAAAAGCAAAGGATAAACTCGGTGTCAAAACTGTCAAAATACGCCGCAAAACTTGCAGGGGTCGTCTTTTATAATACGCGGCGAGGGCGATCGGTTCGTAACGCAATTCCGGTTTGTGTTCTGGTGCGATCGCTATATTGGATACGCTTGGTGTCACCACAGGAACTAGCGCTCCATTAACAGACACTACTTCAACATCAATCGCTCGGTCAGTTGGGGGAATTGTCTTAGCACTCATGAAGTTAACCACCGCGTCGATACGTCCACGTTAAGTATTGTAACAATTTATTACAGGCGAGGATTGTAGAAATCGGCTTTGATTTACATTGTCAATTCACATCAAAGTCAAATTAAACTAAGTAGGTGGGCAGAAATAAACGTAACTTGCTTTTCCCTCATCCCCAATGCCCTTCTATTTAGTGTCTCTTAATTTAGAAAATCCGGCGTCTGCCTTAACGGAGAAATTGGTTTCATGTTGCTCTGTCTAAGAATAGAAAATTTTGCCCTGGTTGACCAATTAGAATTAGACTTTGGCGCTGGACTCAATGTATTAACAGGTGAAACTGGCGCGGGAAAGTCGATTATCCTGGATGCAATTGATGCGGCTTTAGGGGGTAAAGTCTCTAGTAGACTGATTCGCACTGGTACAAGTCGAGCGATGGTAGAAGCTACTTTCATGTCTAATTCTGCCTTCGCTGCTTGGTTGAGCGAACAAGAAATTGATTCAATAGATGATAACTCGGTAGTTATTAGCCGAGAAATCACCGCGACAACAGGAAATATACGCAGTCGCTCGCGGGTAAATGGAGTGTTGGTAAATCGACAATTAATGACGGGGTTACGCGATCGCCTGGTGGAAATCACCGCTCAAGGTCAAACTGTACAAGTAGGACAGTCTGCTCAAGTACGGGACTGGTTGGATCTTTACGGTGGGGAAAAGTTGATGCAACAGCGTCAAGTTGTGACAACCGCCTTTACAGCTTACCAAATCGCGCATCAGCAAACCGAAAAACGCCGCACTTCCGAACGGGAACGTTTACAACAATTCGATTTACTAACTTATCAAGTTCAAGAATTGGGAACAGCAAATTTGTGCGAACCTGATGAATTAGAACAGTTAGAACAAGAACATCAGCGCTTGAATCATGTAGTTGAGTTGCAACAAATGAGCTACAAAGTTTATCAAGCGTTGTACCAAAACGATAACGAAGCTCCAGCGGTAGGAGATTTGCTGGGAGACAGCGAAGCGGTATTAAATGACATGGTAGAATACGATTCGCAGTTACAATCGCTGTTAGATTTGGTGAGAGATGCTCAAACTGCGGTGGTAGAAGTAGCGCGACAAATTAACGCTTATGGTGATTCGTTAGAAGCAGATCCGCAGCGATTGGAAGAAGTAGAAGAGCGAATTCGCGAATTGAAGCAAATTTGCCGCAAATATGGACCGACACTTACGGAAGCGATCGCTTACTATCAACGCATCCAATCAGAATTAGCTGAACTGAACGACAGCGAACAATCTATAGAAACTTTAGAACAGCAAGAAAAAATTTGTTTAGAAAAACTTACCCAAGTTTCTCAGCAATTAACTGACTTACGTCGCACAGCAGCAGCAGCTTTAGAATCACGATTGCTAAAAGAACTCAAGCCTTTAGCGATGGAAAAGGTAAAATTTAAAGTAGAGATAGTGCTGACTGCTCCCACCGCAGTCGGAGCGGACAAAATCACCTTTATGTTTAGTCCAAATCCGGGGGAACCGCTGCAACCTTTAACAGAAATTGCTTCCGGTGGAGAAATGAGCCGCTTTTTATTAGCGCTGAAATCTTGTTTTTCTCTAGCTGATAGTGCGGGAACAATGGTATTTGATGAAATTGATGTTGGCGTTTCTGGCAGAGTAGCACAAGCGATCGCCGAAAAATTACATCAACTCAGTCAACATCAACAAGTATTGTGTGTTACCCACCAACCCTTAGTAGCCGCAATGGCAGATCGTCATTTTCGCGTAGATAAGCAAACCATCAATAATAACGGTAACGATCAAGTGCGTACAGTCGTGCGCGTTACCAGCCTAGATAATATTACCACCCGCCGCGATGAACTCGCACAGCTAGCCGGTGGTAAATCAGCAAATGAAGCGATCGCTTTTGCCGAATCACTCTTATTACAAGCTGCTAACCACCGACGAAGAGG
>CAXTNZ010000027.1:0-34162 GCA_964245695.1 uncultured bacterium
TTACTCCCCCTGCTCCCCCAGCCTCCTTTGGGAGCGTCAGCCAATCTACCTGAACGGATTGACTGCTAAGAACTTCCCTAGGATTTGGTGGCAAACCACCGCGACCGGTGATGATGAATTCGCTTTGATTTTCATCTGCACCTGGTTGACAGCCTTGAGCTAGTTTTGGAGTGCTTGGTTCCACAGGCAAATTAATTAACCCCTGGCTAGGGTCGATATCAGGGGTGTTAATTTGGACTGTGCCGTTGACACCAAACTGCGAAGTGGCAGTGATGTCGCTTGTTTGCGGGTTTTCTTTTTCGCGAAATTGTGTACCGTATACACCAAAAGCGTTAATTTGAACATTGCCGCCAATGCCTGTGAAAGCATTAGCGGTGATGTCGCTATTTTCATCTTTGACGGCAACAAGAAAGCCATTAGGGGCGTTGATGGTGATGTTACCTCCGTCTCCACCAGCACCAGCAGTACCCGCAGTGGTGGAGATTTGGCTGCCACGACGCAAGAGTAACAAGTCTTCGACTTTTAGCGTAATGTTCCCACCATTGCCAGATGCGGTTTTAGCTAAGATACCTGCTTGGTTATCTAGCCGGATAGAGCGAGAACTGACTTCAATGTCTCCAGCAGTTCCGCGTTCATTGTTGCTGACACTTACTTGAGCGCCATTGTTTACAGAAAGCGAGTTTGTGGTGATGCGGATATTACCTGCATTACCCATCGCTCCTGGTACCACACTGCTGAATGTACCACTGGGTCCGTCGTTGTCCATGCCCACCCCATCAAAAGAGATACTATCCCAGGCAGTAATTGTGATACTGCCAGCATCTCCAATTCCATAGGCTCTAGCAGATATTTTAGCCCCATTGGTGAGAGAAAGTGAGCCTGTAGTAATGCTGATCTCTCCTCCTTTTCCCACAGCTTCATATCCCGTACCGTTCAATACACCACTGGGAGATCCCGCGTCGTCTACCCCATCAAAGGAGATAATATCCTGGGCAGTAATAGTGACTTTGCCCCCATCCCCTTGTCCATCAGTGCCGGCACTTACTTGAGAGCCATTAGTGAGATAAAGTGACCCAGTAGTAATGCTAACATCGCCTGACTTTCCGGTTGCCCCTGGGAAAACTGCATTAGAAACAAAGCTCCCATCCTTAAAATTTACTGCTGCTTGAGCATTAACCTCAATATTTCCTGCTTTGCTGTTAACCGAACCCAGCCCTGTCAATATCCCTGCCAGTAATGCACTTCCTTGTGCAAACTCTACGTTCCTGGCATTTATCGCAATACTACCACCGTTATCAGCACGTACATTTACTCGACTAAGATTGGTGAGCGATACATCACTTCGCCTCACCCCATCAGGAAAACTCAAACTCAGATTACTGCCATTTCCATTTAACCCAACTGTTCCCGCACCTGCCAATCCTCCCAACTCAACTCGCCCACCGAAAGCAAAAAGTCCTCCTCTGACTCCTCCACCATCAATGCTGACGTTACCGCCCACCAAAAACAAATTCTGACCATCTGGTACACGCAGACCCCTTGCAGTGACAGTTTGTGACCGATCTAATCCGGAGGGTGCGACTGAGTTATTTTGAATAGACGCGGCAGCAATTTGGTTGAATAGTAAAGCGGAAGGATTGACGGTCAGCAACGATGAAGAAGCTTCTGGAGTGGAGGCGCTAAAAAAGCCTTGATTGCCAAATTGAATTGCATTGGCGGTGGTTGCTAAAAACGAGCCGCCGATATCTAGCTTTGCATTCTGACCAAATATAATTCCATTTGGATTAATCAAAAACACGTTGGCTGTGCCGTTGGCTTTGATTAAACCATCAATATTAGAAATAGAGGAACCTGTTACCCGACTAATTATGTTCTGAATATTTCGGGCATTATCGAAGTAAGCAGTACTCCCATTGACTAGAGAAAATTCTTGGAAGCTGTGGAACAGATTGCTTCCAGCTTGAGTTCCTCCAGAAATGGTTGTGATGTTGTCTTGCGTTTTAACGCTGGAATTATTCGGGAGAGTAGTATCAAGTTTGATCTCAGCGAGTGCATAATTTCCACTAGAAGCTAGAGATCCCGATATCACAAGCGTACTTCCCAAGCCTAACCAATTGTTCTTTTTCTGCATTTGCACTCTTACAAATCTAACAAATGCTAATTGCTAATGGCATTACTACTATTAGCAACGCGATTACCTATTAGCAGATTTAGCGGTTGTTTATTTATACTTAGCTATTTATTTTTCGAGACTGTAACGTTGCACAATCGGCGAAGAGGCAACTTCTGGCAAACCAACAGATTTTAACAACTTAGACCAATCTTCAGCCAAGACGCGATCGCCTGGATTGGTGCGGCGAAGTTCAGCTAAATTATTTACAGCATCATACCAAAGTTTATTTGCCGCATAAACTTTGTATTCTCGTGGTTTGGCGCTATTTAACTGTTGCTGCAATTCGGGGGTTAGCGCTACTCGTCGCACCCATGCGTCAACAAAAGACCCAGGTTTATTTGCGGCTGCACTACAATAAATGTTGAAGTACCAATGAGACATCGAGTTTTGCTTGAGAGCATATTTTGGATTTCGTGGCAAACTGATAGCGATCACTCCTGGTTTTCCAGGTAAGGTGATACGTGTCCGCAAGATATCGTTACTCTCTTGATCCTGCAACACAAATTCTCCAGAGCGTACATCCTTGGGTAACTCAGGAAGATAAACTAAAAAGGTGGGATATTCAGCGACTGTTGATGCTAAGAAGGATTTGTTGTTAGCATTCTCCCCAGGTACTAAGGCGGTAATCGGCATTTTCAGTTCTGGACATTCATCACCACGTCCTGTTCCGCCTCGGCGGCGTCCTCCAGGTTCGCCGTTATCTGGAAAATCAATTTCGCTCAGCTGCTTTTGTGCGCGATTATCAGGTTTTTTGACCGGTTGTGCTGTTTGTGCTGGTTGTTTTGGTCGTGCTGTTTGTGCCTGCACTTGTGAGAAATTCCCAAGACTTAGGAGTAGCAAAGGGATAACGCAAGTAATTTTGATCGGCTTTTGAGACGGTTTATTTGTGCTCATACTTCAAAATATCAATGTTTCTTGCTTTTGCTGAAATAAGGACGCGGTAGCATGTTCAAAACAACAGCACTCGCCACTAATGCTAATGCTGAGGGAACGAGTGGTATCCACCCAGCCAGTGTGAATAGACTAAAGCAGATACTAAAAAGTGTCACCAGCGCTATGGCGATCGCTAATCCCAGATAAAGTGGTTGCCGGCACCATGCTATAATTCCTCCTAACAATGACCATGCCGATACCCAAAGTGCTTCCATCCAACCAGACCACCACCACAACAAAGGTCTATGGTCAAGAACGGCACTGAGAATATTGCTGATTGCGTGTGCCTGCACAAACACCCCTGGTATTAGCTTTTCGTTGTTAGGTGCATTGCCGCTTTCTGGAGTTTGCCAATAATCAGCAGTGCTGGAGGCAGTTACGCCAATCAGGATGATACGATTCTTTAGTGACTCGACTAACTGTGGATTAATCTGGTCATTAAGAACTTCTCTCAGGGGTACTTGCTGGGCAATTTTTTCCAAAGATGGCAGGGAACGATAATTGAGCAGTACTTGATAACCGGATGCATCGACTCCTTGGTAGCCGCTAGTGTGGGATTGTAATCGCTTAAACACAGTGTTACCAATCTGCAAGTTTCCTTCTGAATTAATTTTCGCTTTTATGCCTTGTGAATTTAAATAGTGACGTGCAATCTGAAGGTTGAAAGACTGTTTTGCACCACAAGGAGATGTTGGCGGAGGAGTCAAATTCAAGAGTTGGCGACGGGCAATTTCACTCTCATCTGCCACAAAATCACTAAAACTCAGGCGTTCTTTTGGGACTAGCGGCGGGGGAGGATTGCCGTTTACTTTGCCTTCACCGGGATCGGAAACTTTGCAGACTGTAAACAGGCGATCATCAGAGTGGAAACGAGTAGCTAAAGAAGGATAATTGCGGTCTACGGGGAAATCACGATAAAGGTCTATACCAATAGTGTTCGGTTGATATTGCTCCAGTTTTTGCAAAAGTTGAGCGAGTGCTTGGTCTGATAGCGACCATTGCATTTTCATCTTCTTTTGAACCTGATACTGAATATCCGCTTCATCAATAGTGACGATCACTAGACGCGAATCTGGCTTTTCATCTGGCGATCGCAATTGCATTAAATGGTCATAAGACTGCAACTCCCAAGGTTGTAGCATTCCCACATAGCGTACTCCCATAACTAAGGATGCTACAAGCAAACTCGTTATTAACAATGTTTGCAGACTGTGTTTGCTTGTACTCAACCGAGGTTTGGCGGAAAGGTTCACCTTCGCCGTGCTGTTCGGATAAGACGACACTCCTCGAAGTTCACTGCCTCTGGAAGCCAAAGACTGTCTTTGCCGATAAATGACCGACTTCGCTAAAGAACCTGTCTCATCTGCGCTTTCCGTGATTTGCTCAGAAGACCAAATCATTGGTGGTTCGGCGGGATTGCTGCAAATTACTGGTAACCAAGTGGCGCAGGGATATTCGTTCTCTAGTCCTTGCAGTCTTTCGCGTGCGGAACGCACTGCTGCATATAAAGACTGTCCGCTGGAAAATTCCGCCAGAAAATATTTTAAAAATTGTTGAGCTACCACATCCGGCACTGGTTCGCGCATGACAATTACTTGCGGAATCTGCAAACTTTGTAACTGCTGTGCCAAACCCAAACCATCACAGGAGTTGAATATTGCTAGCTTTAAACCACCGGCGATCGCTTTTTTGAGGGCATACTTCAATTGATCCAGCGCTAAACTATCTGTTTGATTGATTTGCACCAGCCCTTTTTCTTTAGTGCAGCTATGACCGGCAAAAAAAAGAATGTCCCAACCTTCAAGCCAAAGCTGCTCATTCAAATCGCCTAGACGAGGCTCTACTAAAAATTCAATTTCTGCCTGATGTGATAATTTTTCTAAAAAATTCCGGTCGTGACTAATCTCTATTCCTTGACTATTTCCAAAAATAGCTAATATTTTAATTTTCTCTTTTTGGCTATTATCGCTAATTCTATTCTGTTGTTGATACTCCGTCGCACTTAATGCCACTTCCGCATTCGGGTAATCTTCAAAAAAATTCCACAGATGCCAGGGAAGCCGCCGCAGTTGATTATCGTTAGTTTCTATAATGAAGCGAATTTCCGCCGATGGTTCTAGTTGTGTGCGTAATTGCTGGTCAATCTTATGAAACTCTTTTGAATTCAGCCACGCATTCATCCGGTTGGACAATTGCTCGCATATCTCGTTGAGATCGACTTCCGAAACATTAGTTATATAAGCTTCTTCTATTTCAAAATCGTCGTCAACTTCTATCCCAATACGCAAACCCAGACGTTGATAAAATGATGAATAAAGCGATTGCCAATTGCGATAGAGTCCGGGAATTTCTGGTGCGTCTGGTAAACTAGCAGTAAATTTCGTCCTATAGGGGTTGTTTAGTTCCCCAAGCTGGACTGTGACAGATGGAAAACCATCGTCTAAGTTACCCTGTCCTAAGCTTAAAACAACTAACCTACTCATCTTTATCCGGCAAAAGAACGCTCAGATTACAAATGCTTCACTTACCCCAGCATTACTTCGTGATATCTTCATCTCTCTTTTGACAGATTTGCAAGATATGCGTGGTATAAATACAATTTGAGAAAATTTATCAGACAAAAGCAGACTATACTATTTTAGTTATTTATTTATTTTTGTGTAAATTCTATCATTAGGTAGTGAGAAAACTTTAAATTTTGTGAATGCTAAACAAAGCAGTAAGTAGGACGACTGGAAAAAACCGAATTATCGCCTTCTAAGCGCCTTCAATTAAGGAAAAACCACCACGAAGATTGAGCATCGAGGTTGACTCAGACCGAAAAGCGCGTGGCGGCAAGGTTTTTTATGTATATGTGCTTATCATTGATAGCAACGTTCGTTGGCAAATTGCCTCTTTTCGTCCGGGGAATAATCCTATTGAAGCATTAGCAGCAGCGATCGCGAAATTAAAAAGCAGAAGCGCCGACGGCAATTTACAATCTTAGGGCTGGTGAGTGGTTTGGCTGTCACCTCGATTCTGGCTGGTGTAGCTTTGCAATGGCAAAATTCTCCAAAGAGCGAGATTAACGCCTTCAGGTCATCTGCTGAAAAACTCTTGACATCGAATCGGGAGTTTGATGCGCTGATAGAAAGTGTTAAGGCAGAAAGTCTAATAAAAGATACATTTGGAGTAGATACCGATACTCAAATTCGGACCGAAGAAAAGCAACATCCGTCTGTTAATTTTGTCAGACGCAACCGCTTGGAAGGGCATCAGTAATCTATTTTAATTTTACTTGCTGCTGTTGTCGCTTTTTCCCTTGCTTCTTGAATATTACTTCCTTTAGCTAAAGCCACTCCCATTCTTCTATATGGATGGGCATTAGGCTTACCAAATAGCCTGATATCTACATCTTTTTCTGACAGTGCATCTGCTACACCTGTAAAAGCAATATAATCTGACTTTTGCGAAGCTAAAATTACTGCACTTGCTGATGCTCCTAGCTGTTCTATATTGGGAATTGGCAAACCTAAAATAGCTCGGAGATGCAATTCAAATTCATTCAAATTTTGGGATATTAATGTCACCATCCCTGTATCATGGGGTCTGGGAGAAAGTTCAGAAAAAATCACTTCATCTTTAGTTATAAAAAACTCAACCCCAAAAATTCCCGCACCTCCCAATGCATCTGTTACCTTTTTGGCTATCTCTTGAGCAATAGATATCATTTTTGGCAAAATTTCTGCTGGTTGCCAAGACTCTTGATAATCGCCTCTTTCTTGACGATGACCGATAGGAGGACAGAAAATAGTCGGTGCATTCCACTGCTTAATTGTCAGTAAAGTAATCTCAATTTCAAAGTTAATAAACTCTTCGACAATTATCTTTTGGGTGTCGCCTCTAGAATTAGCGATCGCACTCTGCCACGCCTTTTCAACTTCACTCTTATCCTGCACTACAGATTGACCTTTTCCCGATGATGACATCACAGGTTTGACAACATTAGGAAATCCAATTTCATTACTAACGGCAATCAACTCTTCTAAAGTTGTTGCATAACCATATTTAGCAGTTCTAATGCCTAACTCTTTATGTGCCAGTTCCCGAATTCTATCCCGATTCATCGTGTAATTAGTAGCCGCCGCCGTCGGGATAACCGTAATTCCTCTTTCCTCAAACTCCTGTAATTTTTCTGTTCTAATTGCTTCAATTTCTGGTATAATGAAATCAGGCTGATGTTTGCTAACTATCTCTTCTAAATCATCAGCACTTAGCATCGAAATAACTTCATAACAATCAGCAACTTGCATAGCCGGAGCATTAGCATAGCGGTCAACGGCAATTACATAGTTGCCAAGACGTTGAGCAGCGATAACAAATTCTTTGCCTAATTCTCCCGAACCTAACAACATCAACTTTTGTGGCAGCTTAATATAATTACTCATTAATCTCTTCATTCCCATCTCTAATCTCTATTTCTTTTCTACGTTCTCTGCTACGAGTGCGGTTCGTTATTTTAACTATCATCTTCCGAATAATTGAACCTAGCCCCGCGTAGTTGTAAATCTTTACGTTGACTACTTATCAAACCAACTCCTTTACCAAACTCACACTCATCAACCAACGCACCCAGCCATATAGTTTCATTTAGAGTAGCACCCCTTAAATTCGCATTTCTTAGGTCTGCATTGGTAAAATTGGCAAATATCAGGTCTGCATTTACTAAACTACTTCCTTGCAGATTTGCCTTTGATAAATTCCCACGAATAAAATTCACTTCATCTAAAACTAAACCAGATAAATCTGCCCCTATTAAGTTAGGAAATTTTAGCTTAGTTGGATTTTGTAAAAACCGCATTACACAGGCGATGTTTGCTTCATTTAGACGCATTTTAGTTAAAAAATCGTAACGGGCTATACCAAGTTGCTGAAGAACTTGCAGACGTTGTTCGGGACTATGTTCTAAAAACTGAATTGCGGTGTAGCGTAAGTCTTGAGTTTGGGAATTTAGCATAATTATCAGATTAAAATATTTCCCGCTATTTTTTGTGCTAATGATGATTTGCTATCATCATTAAAGTAAAAATTATATATTAGAAGTAGGTAGACATAGGTGGTAACTTGTAGTAAGCGCTTTAGCGCTTATTACGAACTTTAAACGCCACTCCTACATCAAATTTAATCCGGGTAATTGTGAGTATTTTTTGTAAAGTTAGGCAATTACAGCCTTAGTCACAAAAGCAAGCATGAAAAAAATAATTATACCGTACAAAATCAATTATCGTGTTCTCACAATAATATGCATGGGGGCTATTTCCCTAGCGTTATTTATCGGTTTTTTGACAAAAGTTTTCCGAGTAAAAGATGTAGAGATTGATTATGTACTTAAACAATTAGAAGTTCAAAGCAAACGAGAGCCAGAAAATCCTTATGCTACTTCTAAAGTTGTTCTACAAAGGCGGTTACATTCTGATATAAGACCTGATTTTAGATGTTTATCTTGGGCGACAACTCATGTTGGCAGCGGTTGGACAAAAGACCCGAAAGATACAGATTTTTTTATGGATTATTACATTCCTCCAGATAAAAAAGCGATAATCTGTACAACACCTGTTTTAGCATCTGCACAAATTGCCGATCGTGACAAACCGTTTTTATATGAGGTTTACCCAACAGAATACGGCTTTCGTATTCGCATTATCATAGGTCTTACAGAAGTAAGAGAGCCTTGTAAAAATTTGACAGGGAATGTTAATTGTGCAGATTATATATTATCGCACCAAGCGATTGTACGGTATGAGCCGTAAAAAATGATTAGGTTGAGGTGTGCTTTTTGGGCGTTGCTTTTATTGCGGATATGAAATTGGAAAATTCAACATTTGAAACTCTTATTCTTTGCGCCTTTGCGCCTTTGCGTGAGACTAATTCATATTTTGACTCAGCAACGCCGCTTTTTGTAATGCGATCGCTCTAACACTGCTACATTCTTTCTCATAAAGTGTGATAAAACATGCAAAACGACTATAATCTTGCACAAAAACCAATTACTCATGATGCGGCTGCGGGTGCTGCTAGCTATAGCAAACAAGTTTTGTCTATCTATGATTTTTTGGTATTGGGGTTCGCAAATACATTTGCTTGGAAGTGTCCAACCCGATTAATCCTCGATTTCCACAACAAACACGTCTCTGGAAAACATCTAGATGTGGGTGTCGGTACTGGCTACTTTCTGGATAAATGTCAATTTCCATCCAGCCATCCCATTATTACCTTATTAGATTTAAATCCCAATTGTCTCGAAGTTACCGCTAAGCGGATACGTCGGTACAACCCCACAACTTTCATCGCTAATGTGTTGGAACCCTTGCAGCTTGAATTAACCGACTTTGATTCAGTCGGACTCAACTACTTGTTGCATTGTCTTCCGGGTACGATGTTGAGCAAGGGTGTTGTCTTTGAAAACCTGAAACCTTTACTTAATGAGCAGGGTGTCGTATTCGGTACAACCATCTTAGGACAGGGTGTAACGCATAACTTCATCGCACGTAAAATGACCAGTGTGTTAAACTCCAAAGGAATATTTGGTAACACCAACGATAACCTTGAAGATTTGGAAACAATTTTGAAGGACAATTTTCGCGATTACTCGGTTCAAATGATAGGTTGTGTAGCCTTGTTTGTCGGTAGAACTTGAACTTGTTGGTGTGTATTCTCTCAAGATTCCATCTCAGCCAATTCCATCCAACGTTCAGTTGCTACATCAATTGCTTGCTTGAGCGCTTCCACCTGATCATATAATTTTTGTACTTGGGTATAGTTACCCGCAGAGACATTCACCAGCGCTTTTTCGGCTTCTACTTTATCGTTTTCTAACTGAGCGATTTTACCTTCCAACTGCTCAAATTCTCGCTTTTGCCAAGTAGATAACCCGCGCTTCTTTTTGTTTTCTGCGGGTTGAGACTGAATCTCTGCTTCTACATTTTTCGGCTTTTCCTTAGCATTGGCTGTTTGTTGCAGTGCTGCTTCTTCGGCTTTCTTGTAGTCCAGATAAACTGAGTAATTACCGGGATATTCCCGTAAATTACCGCCGTCTTCCAAAGCGAAAATTTTGTCGATTGTGCGGTCGAGAAAATAGCGATCGTGAGAAACTACAATTACACAGCCAGAAAAATCCTCTAAATAATCTTCTAGCACCGCCAATGTCTGCACATCTAAATCATTTGTCGGTTCATCGAGAATCAGGACGTTAGGCGCACTCATGAGAACGCGCAACAAAAATAAACGCCGTTTTTCACCACCAGAAAGTTTATGAATTGGCGCATATTGTTGGTTTCCCGGAAACAGAAATCGCTCCAACATTTGGGAAGCAGTAATTTGAGTTCCGTCAGAAATTTTTACAAATTCCCCTTCTTCTTTGATGTAGTCAATCACGCGCTGATTTTCGTTTAACGCGGTGAGTAATTCTTCAGAATGTTGGTCAAAATAACCGATGTGAATAGTAGAACCAATTTCCACAGTACCGGAATCTGGTTTAACTCGTCCGGTAATAATATCCATTAAAGTTGATTTACCTGCACCGTTACCGCCGATGATCCCGATGCGGTCTTCTGGGCTGAATTCGTAGGTAAAATCTTTAATTAAGGTGCGTCCATTGTATGCTTTAGATACGTTATTTAGTTCAATAACTTTTTTACCGATGCGACGAGTAACTGTAGAAATATCAACTTTACCCTGAATCTGTTTAAACTCAGTTTCTCGCATAGCGTGAACGCGGTCAATTCTCGCTTTTTGTTTCGTACTTCTGGCTTTAGGTCCTTTTTTCAGCCATTCTAACTCGCGCCGCAACACGCCTTGATGTTTGCGTTGACTGCTAACAGCAGATTCTTCCGCTAAAGCTTTCTTTTCCAGGTAGTATGAGTAGTTACCTGCGTAGGTGTAAATGTCGCCTCGGTCAATTTCAATGATACGATTGGTAACGCGATCCAAAAAGTAGCGATCGTGAGTTATCAGCAAAAGTGCGCCGCGATAGCGATTTAAGTAACTTTGCAACCATTCCACAGAAAGAGCATCCAGATGGTTTGTTGGCTCATCCATCAGCAAAACATCGGGTTCTGATAGCAAAGCTGTTGCTAGAGCAATGCGCTTGCGATAGCCTCCAGATAATGTGCCGATAATGGCGTTAAAGTCAGAAATTCCTAACTTTGTCAGGATGATTTTGGCGTTAGTTTCTAACTCCCAAGCGCCAGTCGCATCCATCCGCTGCATTACTCCAGACAGGCGGGACATTAGCTGATTATCTTCTGGATTGTGAGCTAATTTATCAGAAAGTTCTTCATACTCACGCACTAAAGTTAATTGTTCGCCACTGTCAGCGAAAACTTGCTCTAAAACTGTGCGATTTTCATCTAAGTCTGGCTGTTGGGGCAGGTATATAATTTTAGAATTATTGACGAAAATTTGACCACCATCAGTTGGTTCTAGTCCTGCTATCATTTTTAATAATGTTGATTTGCCAGAACCGTTAGTACCAATTAAGCCCACTTTATCGGTTGCATCAATGCTAAAACTGGCATCGGTCAAAATTTCTTTGATGCCAAAGTCTTTTTTGATTGATTGTAGTGTAATAATACTCATATAATTTAGTTAGTAGTTATTAGTTATTTGTCCGAAGTCTTCTTGTCTTATTTCTTCATATGTGTTCTCTGTACCTAATAAGGTTTATTATTAGAAACTGGTGCGTTACACTAAGTTAACGCACCCTACGCCTGATGAAGTCTAGACAAATAAATCCAGGGGTAAGTGTCCATACATTTGATTGATTCCCCCTTCATCATAAGACTGGCAAGACACTAGTACGCCGCGATGATGTCCTGCGTAGGAATCGAGATAACACAAGCCGTTTTTGCCGTTCAATTTGATATAAACTGGACCTTCAATTGGCGGTAAATTGCTCGGTACTTCATAACCCAAAGCTTGGGAATAAGTTTTTGTTGCGAGCATTCCTTCCTCTTCTGTATCAGCGCAAATTCCTAAAATTTGGTAATCAGAAAGGCTAGTTATCAAAAGTAACGCCTGACGAATTAAAACTTTTTCTGATGGCTTGACAACAGGAGCGATATCCAGACAGTTGAATTTATTCAGGATTTTTTTCGCTTCTGCAACTGAGAAATTGGTATGATTGGGAGTTGACATAAATATGTTTATTATGTCCTTGGTGTTTATGATTGTATTTTAGTTGAGGATTGACCACTTTCTATTTTATGTGGGCATTACCCTACATTCAGGGTTGATTTTGAAGATTGCCCATGTTGAAGATGAAAGGCACGCTGCTCTTAGAATCACCACTCATAACGAGGACTTTGGGCATTTGAGCGCCACCGGTTTTCCAAGCTTCAATGGCTTCTTTTTGTAGAACCAATTGCCCACCTTGAGCCTTGAGAGTCTCTGCTAAGAGTCTTTGAGCTTCTGCTTTGCCCTTGGCGCGATTAACATCTGCCTGCGCTTCTTGTTCAGCTTCGCGTGCTATGTAGACGGCTCTTTGCGCTCGTTGTTCCGCAATTTGTTTTTCCTCAACTGCTCTGGCAAATTCTGGAGAAAAAGTTAAGTCAACTACGCTTGTATCTAACACTATTATTCCATATTTATCTAAGCGCTCGCCTAAGGCATTATCAAAATCTTCTTTTAACTCGGTTCTTTTGGTAATTGCTTCTTCTACTGTTCTTTTAGCCGCCGCAATTTTAAAGGCTTCCTGTGTTTGGGGAGCGATAATTTTTGATACGATATTCTCTAAAGTTCCTTGCTTTCTTCTCACCTCAACTACCTTTATGGGATCGAGGCGAAAGTTGATGGCAAATCTCGCAGTTAAATTTTGCAGATCCTTAGTAGAACTTTCCGCAGGTACTTCAAATTTTTGCACTGTCAAATCATACACATCTATTACTGATATCAATGGTGGTTTTAGGTGAATACCCTCGATTAAAGCGCCATCTCTAGCTTTACCCAAGATACTGATTACCCCTGCCTGTCCTGGGTTAATAATGATAAAGGAATTAAGGCTCAGGAGCACAAGTATTGCCGCTAAAAATCCGGCTACTGTAGTTTGCCAATTCCCCAACTGCTGATTTTTCAAATTCTTGTCTCCTTAAGAGTACCCAGCGGTGAGTAAAATACTACGCATTTTGGAGGGTAACAAATAGTTCAAAATGCTGCTACCTAACTAAAATCAGCTACTCGCTCAAGATTATCATCAGTTCGAGAGATTTTTAAGTTCTAAAGAAATTCTTTAATTTTCATCCTTAGTGCTCAGGACTGAGGACTTTATAACGTGGTAATATCAATGCTCACTTAACTGCAAACGGCTGTGGCTACGGTATTAAACTTCCGTCAAGTGTCAAAAAGGCGTGGAGATTCAGTGCATCCCCTCCAGCGTCTGCTTAACTATGGACATCAGTATCGCAAACAAATTTGGTTGGCGACTGCTTGTTCTATCCTGAATAAAATTTTCGACTTGACACCACCAGTATTAATTGGTATCGCTTTGGATGTGGTGGTAAAAAAGCAGGATTCCATCATTGCACAGGTGGGAGTAAAAGATGTCTTTGGACAATTTTTGATTCTTTCTTTGTTGACTGTCGTCACTTGGATATTAGAATCGTTTTTTCAGTACTGCTACAACTTGCTATGGCGCAATTTGGCGCAGAATATTCAGCATAACTTGCGTTTGGATGCCTATAGCCATTTGCAAGATTTGGAATTGGCTTATTTTGAAGAACGCAGTACGGGCGGTTTAATGTCCATCCTTAGCGATGATATTAACCAACTAGAGCGCTTTTTGGATGTGGGAGCCAATGGCATCATCCAAGTTGCTACAACTGTTGTAGTTATCGGTGGTGCTTTCTTTATTCTAGCGCCCAGTATAGCGTGGATGGCAATATTGCCAATGCCATTTATCCTATGCGGTTCGATTGCTTTTCAGAAATTGCTTGCGCCTCGCTACGTCAATGTGAGAGAAAAGGTGGGTTTACTTAATGGAAGGCTATCTAATAATATCAGCGGCATTACTACTATTAAAAGTTTTACCGCCGAAGATTATGAAAGCGCTCGTTTGAAGGCAGATAGTGAAGCTTATCGAGCAAGTAACGCGAAAGCGATCGCTCTTTCTTCTGCCTTTATACCATTAATTCGGATGCTGATTTTGGCAGCTTTCACGGTATTACTGCTATTTGGCGGTATGGAAGCAGTCGCAGGGAGAATGTCTGTAGGTACTTACAGTTCTTTAGTGTTTTTAGTCCAGCTTTTGCTTTGGCCTTTAACTCGATTAGGAGACACCTTTGATTTATATCAACGGGCGATGGCTTCCACCAATCGCGTGATGGATTTGTTGGATACTCCTATCGCCATTCATACAGGAGATGTGCTTTTACCTGTTGAGACTGTGCGCGGTGAAGTAGAATTTAAAGATGTCAGTTTTGCCTATAAAGATAGGCAACCGATAATTAAAAATCTGTATTTATATATTCCGGCGGGAAAAACAATCGCTATTGTTGGTTCCACTGGTTCTGGTAAAAGCACTTTAGTTAAACTTTTGTTGCGGTTTTACGAAGTGCGCTCAGGAAACATCACCGTTGATGGTATTGAATTGCAAAATTTGAATTTGCGGGATTTGCGCCGCTGCATTGGCTTGGTAAGTCAAGATGTATTCTTATTTCATGGTACTGTAGCGGAGAATATTGCTTATGGCAGCTTTGATGCCACAGATAAAGATATCATGAGAGCCGCGAAGATTGCCGAAGCTCACGAATTTATTGCGCTACTGCCCCAAGGTTATGAGACAATTGTCGGAGAAAGGGGGCAAAAATTATCAGGTGGACAAAAACAGCGGATTGCGATCGCCCGCGCAGTTTTGAAGAATCCGCCAATTTTAATTTTAGACGAAGCCACCTCGGCAGTGGATAATGAAACAGAAGCCGCAATTCAGCGATCGCTCGAACGGATTACAGAGAATAGAACTACGATTGCGATCGCCCATCGACTTTCCACCATCCGCAACGCCGATTGCATTTATGTCATGGAACATGGAAAATTAGTAGAGTCGGGAACCCATGAACAACTACTAGAGAAAGAAAGTATTTATGCAAATCTCTGGCGCGTGCAATCTGGTTTAAGATAAGTTTTGTGCAAAGACGCAAAATCTCTCTTTGCTTGAGGTAAATCCTTTTTAAATTTTGAATTGCTTATGATGTTTGGTAGTACCCAGCCGGAAACAGGAGATAACAAGTGGCGTCGCCAGTTGGATAAATTTGTCAAAGCAAACCAGCAAGAATTGGCGGCACTATTTTGGGCGTTGTGGTTAGAAAATAGTGACAGCATGGGTACTATCGGCATTGATTTGCAACCAAAGCCGCATTTTGTTTATTGTCCAAAAGAGCAGATAGAAAAACTCAATAGTAGAGTAGACAATAGGCTTCAAGAACTGTTGGGAATTATCGAGCATCATCAACCAGAAGTGGAAGTTGTGATGATTGGAATTGGACGTGGCGAAATCAAATTAATTCAGTTTGCACCAGAACCAGCACCACCGACTTGTTTTGAGCAAGTAGGTAAGGATGTGGATACGTTATTAGAAGAGTTAGAACAGCGGATGAGCGAGCAGATTGAAGGCTAAAAATACGTGGCGACTGGAAGTCGTGCGCTAGTTGCTACAACGGGGGGATCCCCCGCAACGCACTGGCTTGGCTACACATACAAAACCCGCATAACAAGGGTTTTAATTTATAAATTCGCGCAGGCGGACTTTGAGCGCTTCTTCTACACGCGGTACATTTTCCACAACCATTTTCTCTGCAAGTTGCTGTTTTTTTGCCAAATCAGCTAAATCTGTCACACAATAAAGCTGTTCCACACGTGCTACAATTTCAGGCGGAAAATCTCGCTGAAAATACTTGAGATTTCTAAAATCGTAGCGGTAAGGGCGGTATATCATTCCCAAAAGTTCCACTAAAGGAGCTAAAGTGAAGCCTTGGTAGTTGACAATAGCCTGCGCCAAATGTCCGCGATTTATTTCTTTTTTAACGAATACTTGCCAAAAAGCATAGAGCATTTTCAACTGTTCAAATCTTTCTTTCATTTTTGAGAAATGCTCTGGTAAATTCAAACTAGTCGGGACAACCAGATTAGCTTTATCAAATGCAATCACTGCGTTTCCGTGTCGTTCTACCTCTAAAAAGTCATTACGGCTACTGCGCTTCATGACGGCGAAATCAATCGCCAAAAAGGGACTTGCTTCTGCTAATTGGTAAAATGTTTGTGAGTGACCGTGCCATGTAGGCTCAGGAACTCTATACTTAAAGCTAATTTCGGAAATTGTTTGCAAAGATTCTTCAACAATGTCAAAAGTTGGTTGAACGTAATTATCCTCAACCATCACTTCAATATCGAGGTCTGACCACTCATCAGTATACCCGTGCGCTGCGGAACCTCCTTGCCAAAAAGCTAAAACAAAGTCTTTTGGTTCTAATGCGGCGATGAGGGTTTGTAAAATATTGTCTCTCATACTGACTCAAAAAACGCAGCAGGCGAAATGTGAAAAAACTCTGCGAGTTGACGAATGTGGTTGACTGTTAGATTGCGCTGTCCGTTCAAAATCTTAGATATAATAGACTCGGTTTTCAAGATAAAAACTAAGTCTTTCTGTCGTCAACCAAATTCAGCTATCAAAGCTTTGAGTAGTTCTACACCATAAATATCAGGGATAGATTTATGTTTCTCTTCATATTCGTAAACTAGAGTACCTAAAACATTGAGATAGTCTTGTTCGTCTGGTGTTAATTCACCTTTATCAATCAGTGAATCGATTACTTTTTGCATAGCAAGTAATTCTTCTTTGGAAGTGATACTCATTGTCTTGGCTATCAAGGTTTTCAAGTTTTCGTTTCCAGGCAGAGCCAGGAAATGACAGACTGGAAGCTCTGCCTCCAATAATCGTAAAATCAGAGGTTCTGCTGTGAACACATTCCCAGGCGGAACCTGGGAACGAGAGGAAACGAGAGGAAACTTGATTACACCGGCACTGGAGTATTTGCACGCTTCACCTGAGGCGTTGCAACCATCCGCATTCCTGCGGGTGCTGCTAATGTCATACCTCGGCGCACAGGACGCAAGGGACGCTTGTTTACCAGCGATACTTGAAAATTAGACAAAATTGTTGCCAACACCAGTTTCATTTCATACTGGGCAAAAGCCATACCAATACAGCGACGATTACCGCCACCAAAGGGTAAATATTCGTATGGGGAAAATTGCCTTTCTAAAAAGCGTTCTGGTTTAAATTGCTTCGACTGTGGGTAGACTTCTTCGCGGTGGTGCGCTAAGTAGATACTGGGAGCAATAATAGTTCCCACTGGTAGCTGGTAGCCCATAATTTCAATTGGGGATTTGACCACCCGCGCGAAAGTAGTCATCACAATCGGGTAAATTCGCAATGTTTCTTGGCAAACTGCATTTAAATAGGGCAGTTTAGCAATAATACTCGGATCTGGGTTGTTACCAAGGGGAGCGAGTTCTTTTAGTAGTTTGTCATGCACCTCTGGTAAATAGTCAATCCAGTAAAAAGCCCATGTCAATGCAGAAGCGGTGGTTTCATGTCCCGCAACCAGCAGTGTCATTAATTCATCGCGTAACTCTTCATCAGTCATCGGTTGACCGTCGTCATAACGAGCAGACATCATTAAGCTGAGGATATCTAGGCGATTTTGGTTGGATTCAGCCCGACGTTGCCGAATCAGAGCATAAACAAGTTGATCAATTTGTTGCATCAGGCGCAGCACCCGACCCCACGGACTCCAAGCGCCTAAGTCTTTTTGCATAAACCGAAAAAAGAAGGCGGCTGACATAAAGGGGGAACCCATGAAATCCAGCACGGATGTCAGCAGTTGGCGAAGTTCTTGAAAACGCTGTCCCTCATCCAAACCAAACACAACTCGTAAGATGACGCGCAGGGTGATTTCTTGTATCGACGAACGGATATTGAAAGGCTTGTTAATTTTCCACTCGTCGCTTACTTGCTGGGTGATTTGGCGGATAGTTTCACCATAAGCCCGCATTCTATCGCCATGAAAGGGAGGAGTTAATAGTTGGCGTTGGCGGTGGTGGCGATCGCCATCCAGTAAAATTAAAGAATTATCCCCTAGCAAAAATCGTAAACCTCGATTCCCCCTTCCACTCTCAAAATGGCTGGAATCAGCACTAAAAATCTCTTGTAGTGCTTGGGGATGACTAAAGTAGACAATGGCGGAATTACTGTTATTCGTTAGGGTGAAGTTATCACCATATTCCTTAGCAAAATTTTCGGCGTGTTCTAACGGCTGAAAAATAAATTTCATCCGCCGCCACAATCTCGGCATTTTTGGTCCATCAGGTAGATTTAGGTTAGCTGTCATATACGCTTGGAGGAGTTGATGGCTTCTCGATTCTATCGTTGCCTTTCTAAGAAGATTTTTAGTGTCACACAAAGAGGTATAGTCTTGTAAGGTAGTGTCGGTAGCAAAAAGTGGCAAAAATCATCGCTATCCTCAACGGCAAAGGAGGAGTCGGTAAGACTACTACCGCAGTGAATCTGGCTGCAACATTTGCTAAAGAAAAAAAGGTTCTTCTCATCGACGCAGATATTCAAGGTTCTGCTAGTTGGTGGTATAGCCGCAGTCAGAATGGTATGGGGTTCGACCTATCCCAAGAGACAGATCCTCAACTTTTAGGTAATTTAGGAAAGATAACAGGTTACGATTTAGTAGTGGTAGATACGCCCCCCGCGCTACGCTCTGAAGCATTAGCGGCGGTGTTAGCGATCGCAAACTATTTGGTTTTGCCTACACCCCCAGCACCAATGGATTTAGCTGTCCTAATTGACACAATCCAAAAAGCCGTCACTCCCTTGGGAAAACCGCATCGGGTGCTGCTAACTAAAGTGGATACACGGAGTTTGGGAGAAGCACAGGAAGCTAAAAACACCTTGGTACAGTTAGGAATACCTGCTTGCAATAACTTTATCCGTGCTTACAAAGCACACGAACGAGCAGCGCTGGAAGGTATGGCGATTACTCAATGGCGAGGAAATAATGCACGCGAGGCGGAGTCAGACTACCGCCGCGTAGCTGATGAACTAAAGCGAGATTGGAGGAAATTATGGTTAAGAGACGTGTAGCCGACGTGCTACAAGAAGAAGCACAAAAATTTACACCAGAGGAAGGCGAATCTGCAATCGAAGTTGCCGCTGAGGCAATTGTAGAACATGCCGAACCAGTTGAGGAATTGTCAACAGATACACCTGAGCAAACTCCGGCTAAACGCACAAGTCCAACCAAAGCTGATTTAGAAGCAATTGTAAAAGAGTTGCAAGAAAGTTTAGAAAAATCACACGATAAAGAAAAAAAATTACAGCAACAAAATAGTGATTTGCAGACAGCTTTGTCTCAAGAACAAGCGCTTTTGTCAGAACAAAAAGCATTAGTAGAACGTTTGACAAAAGAGCTTTACGATGCTAAAAAAGCAGCACTCCAACTTGCCGAAGCTAATTCGCAACTTATAGAAGAAAGCAATCTTCTCAAAAAAGAAAAGGAAAAGGAAAGCATTGTTGTAAAAGAAAAGGAAATTATCCCAGCAAGCAGCTACAGAAAATCATATCAGTCATCAGAAAAGCTGCCGCAACATCAACCTCAGCAAAATCAATTGAAACCAGCCGATAGCTACAGAAAACCACACTCCTCATCAGAAAAGCTGCCGCAACATCAACCTGATCAAAATCAATTGAAACCAGCCGCTAGCTACTACAAAAAATCATACTACTCATCGGAAAAGCCGCAGCAACAGGAACCTGAGCAACATGAATTTAAACCAGCCGAAAGCTACAAAAAATCACACCGCTCATCGGTAAATTTAGCGCAAAATCAACCAGATGAAGGTGCTGATAATTCTTCTCAAATGTGGTTACTTGATTAAATGATTTAAAGAAAACCCATATAAATGCTTTAGTAGCTGACACCCTATACTTGGATGCGGCTATAAAGCATTAAACTTCTGAGTCAATGTTTTTGCAACAATGAGGAATAGTTGAAAATAGCGATCGCCAATCAAAGTAATCTTTGCGGTTACGGAGAGTATTAGCTGCTTATTTTTTGATGTACAAATTAAGAGCGATCGCTTACTTTCACGCAGCAATTCGTCCCTTTCGCAAAAGCAAAATAGAAAGCGCCGTAACGCATCAATATAAGGTGGTGTGTTACACTTCGCGCTTCGCACTCTACACGCGAATGGTGCTTGCTGTGCTGGAACTGAAAGTTAATATTTATTAATTTAGACTAGCGTAGACTCGCCTCTACAAACGCCACATAAGGACAACTCGAATAACTAGATGTACAACTTGCTTTTATGCCAACGCTGCGAGCATTCTCAACATTAATGTTTAAAACTTGCTTTGCCGCTATTGTCAAATCTTTTGTAGCTACTACTTTGTTGTCAACACTTACGTCAAATACTATCTTATCATCTTGACGAGCATAATCATGTTTGCCATTTATTCCAACAACTAAATTCAATTGTCGAAACTTAGAGTTAAGAACGCACGACACTCCAGCAGGCTTACTTTTGGAAATATAAGAATAGGGATTGCCATTTTCACTAGACAAATAAGCGATTTCCGGCAAAGCTTCCCCTCCTATAGCAATATTTTTTTGTTCACGCTGCTTTACTAAAGATTTTTCAACGCCAGCAGTAGAACTAAGACATTCCGTATCTAAAAGAGAAACGGCAGTCCCAGATGGGGGGGGAGTAGGAGTTTCGGCAACTGTGGGAGTGGGTGAAGCAGTAGGGGATGCGGCAACGGTGGGAGTGGGTGAAGCAGTAGGAGTTTCGGCAACCGTTGGTGTGGGTGAGGCTGTAGGGGATGCGGCAACGGTGGGAGTGGGTGAGGCAGTATTGTTGTCACCGATTAGATTATTTTGTTTGAGAATTACCGCAGTAATTACCGATGCACCTATTGCAGTAGTAATTATCAACCCGGTAATCAAGGAAATGAAAATTATTGGATTTTTCTTTTGTTTATTCTCATTTCCTCCTGATGATATTTGAGTAGGTTTTGGCGAATTCCTTGAATCTTTCGGACTCATCTGTTTAACTCCTTTAACTGTCAAAGTCGTAAATATAGAATGTTACAATTTACAAGTCTTGATGCGCGAGAATAAAAAAACTCCAGTCCAGCACCACACCCAACCAAACGGTCGGGAAAAGTCGTGAAGCAAACACAAGGGAACAGCACCCTCCCCAGATCCCACACCCGAAAGTAACTCCAATCTCGGCGGTGACATCCCAACTAACCGCGCTGGGAGATGACCTTGGGGGGCATTCAGGGAGAAAGTCATGTTTGAATATCCCAGCCAGTCATAGTCATATGGCAGCCAGTTGCTTTTCACACGCCAACCCACGCGATCGCCCAAAAGACACTCTGTTGCTTTATCCACTTTGCCGCCAACTTCCTGCCAAATGCGCTGCTGCACGCTAAAGCCGAAGTGCCCATTGCTGTACTTTACCCACAGAGCATCGATGGTGCTTAAGTCTTGACAAGAAAACTTTTCCATGTCTTCATTTCTCAGCCAGCCTTCTTCTTCTCGATTGGCTACCTTGAGAACCAGATTCGCAGTTTCTTTGTCGGCTTGTTTCCATTTTCCCCCAGCCAATAAATTCCGCAACCGCGTGTAGTCTACTTTCGGCTCAGTTGTATTTGAGTGTTCTGTCCTCAAGTGGTCTTTTGTCAGAAGTTTAGGAGTCAGATTCTCTGAAATACCTTCCAACTGAATTGCATTGCAGCCAAATTTGTAAGCCGACTCAACACAGCGTCCAGCTCCTAGCGCATCGTAAAAACCTACAGAAAATTCAATTGCGGCTCGATCGCCAATTTCCTGACTCATGCCAATCACATAGTTAACGTGTCGAGCGATCGCCTTAGCTTGAATCTCTGAGTAGCAGGCATTAAGAACTACACATTCCACCCGATCCCCGAACAACTTGAACAGTTCCGCTAATCCTTCTGCATCGACAAACTTGACTTGTCCTTTTTCATCCTCAAATGCCAATCCTCCATCTTCTTCTCCATGTCCTGAAAAATGGACAATCTCCGGTTCGACATCCAACATAGCTCGTCGAAAGTCTTTCGGACGCACTGCCGAGCTTAACTCTATGAGAAATTGATCGCGTTTCTGCGCCCGCTGCAACCCTGACTTAATCTCACGCACCTCTTCATCCAAACGTAGTCGTGACGTACCTTTGGGATTCGCTGCCAGAATCAAGATTTTCTTAACCAAAGTGTTGCTGTTCATTCAAAAGTTTGGCACAGGAATGATTGCACGCTCATGTAGCTTTTTCAACCAGTAATCAACTAGATCCGGAAGGAGGGCAAAAAATTTTACTTTTCTAGGTATGATGACACTTAAGGGTATCAGCAATAGCTGTTAGACCAAATTCTACAAGTCATCTCGAAATTGTAAAATATGTTGGGTAGTAATTTGCGGCTGTTCAAGGTGAGGGACATGACCACAATCTTTAATCCAGATAAGTTTACTATTGGGAATTGCCCTTTTAAACCTTTGTGCATCTGCTGTACCCAAAATCTTGTCTGAATCGCCCCACAAAATCAGCGTTGGTTGCACAATTTGTGATAGTTTCTTAAATCTAAAAGCACTGTAACCACCACTTTTAGTGAAAGCAATCAAAGCTAAATGCCAGCTAGGCATTTCTAAATGTAAAGCTGCACAAATTTGAGCATCACTTGAAGCGAGGCTTTTGTTTTTGTAAGCAGCGCGAGAAATGCTTTGGCGTATCTTTGGGTTACGTAAAAACTGAGTCGCCAAATAATCCAACGGCGGAAACATCAACTTAGTTAATGGCGAACTACCCACCAAACCTGCACTATCAATTAAAACTAGCTTTTGCACCGCTTCCGGGTAAGTCTGGGTGAAATCAATCGCTGCTGCACCACCCATCGAAGCACCCACCAAAATTACAGGTTGGTTAATCAGGGTTTTCCAGAAAGAATAAAGATGAGTTTTAATTGCAGTCGGACTAAACTGTATTCCAGAAACTCTATCTGTAAACCCAAAACCCAACAAATCTACGGCACAAGTGTCATTATTTTCTGCTAATAATGGCAAAAGGCGACGAAATTCTAACAAAGAACTGTCAAAGCCGTGAATTAATAAAATTGGCGTTCCACCACTTCCGTTATGTACATAAGTTGTGGTGATTGGTTGAGTACTCAGGGGAGTACTTATCGCTATCTGCTCAATACTTTGAGCGAGTGCGATCGCGCATGGTTCTGTTAATTGCCTAACTGTAGGAGGAAGAAAACTTGCAAACATAAATTTTAGTGTACCTTGTGGAAGTAGGGTAGGCAATGCCCACCTACTACTGAAAATAATGACTATCTAAACGAATTCTGTATGAATCAATGGATACTCAGCGGCAATGAAGCCAAGCAATTAATCTCCCAAGGGGCGACAATTCTCGATGCTCGTAATAAATTAGCATGGTTTATGGGACATATACCTGGCGCTGTTCACGTTACCTGGCAGGAATTTTCACAACCTGAAAAACACCATCGAGGCAAACTGCTGGAAGACACAAATATTCTAGAACAAAAATTGCGAGATATAGGCATTTTCAACTCCAAATTTGTAATTGTAATCGGCAATCCCGCTCACAATTTTGGTGAAGAAGGGCGTATTGTTTGGATGTTACGCACCTTGGGACACAACAGCGCCGTCTTTGTTAATGGCGGATATAATGCACTTGTAAAAGCAGGTTTTAAAACTACTTTTGGAGGAAATCAACCTCAAAAAATCGGAGATTTTCTTGTCAACCGCAGCGCATTGTGGGAAATTCAGCGCGATGAACTTAAGGCAAATCTAGCAGAAAATAAGTTAATAGTAATTGATACTCGTGAAAAGCGAGAATATGATGGGGCAACTTTCTACGGTGAACAGCGAGGAGGACATATCCCTGGTGCAGTGCATTTCTATTTCAAAGATTTAATAGATAGTAAAGGAAACTTGCTTCCGCGTGAGGAAATTCTCGCCAAACTAGCAAGATTAAAAATTCAACCTGATACTCCCATTGCTACTTATTGTACAGGTGGTATTCGTTCGGCTTTTTTTGTCAGCGTTCTCGCTGATTTAGGCTTTGCTAATGTGAAAAATTACGCTGGTTCAATGTGGGAATGGTCAGCCGAACCAGCAAATAGCTATCCACTGAAGGAAAATTTGTAGTAAGCTTTTAAGCGCTAAAGCGCTTACTACATAAAAAATTCAATTATCAGCTTTAACTGCTTTGCCAATATACATTAAAGAAGTATTATTAGTAATTTTTGCTTGAAAACCTCCAGTCTTTTTATAGTGCATGTAAGCAAGTATGTTATCGAACAAACCTTCACCAAATAAGTCAAATCCGTTAATTTCTATACGGGCAAAGCCATGATTCTGCAGTAAATTAGTCAGTTCTTTTGGCTTAATAAACTTTTTCCAATCGTGAATACCACTGGGAATCTCGCGTAAAATATTTTCTAAAAGCCAAATCATAACAATTTGAGATTTAACAGTTCTATTGATAGTGTCAAATAAAAATAATCCGTTAGACCGTAAAACTCTAGAGATTTCAGAAATTGTTTTTCTTAAATCGGCAACATGTTCTAAGACATCAACACATACAACAATATCAAAAGTGTTGTCTTTGTAAGGTAGATTTTCCGCAAATCCGTGTTGATATTCAATCGGTAATCCGCTGATTGCTGCATGTTCTTGAGCTTCTTTAATACATTTGGCTGATTGATCTACCCCAAAGGCGATCGCACCCCTTCTTGCCATAAATTCGCAAGAAAATCCGCCGCCACAGCCAACGTCCAATACTCGCAATTCCTGCCAAGAAGGCACGTAGCGATCAAAAAAATCAAATCGGGGTTGATTTAAGTAATAGAGAGCGTAGATTTTAGCATCTTCCTGCCACCAAGTATCTGCACTCAAGTCATAAAATTCCAAGTTATTTTTTTTCATTCTTAAACAAACTCGGCGAATTATAAAACGCTTAGGCATTACTATTTAATCGTAATGGCGTGGCAACATCGTACAATTGATAACACCCATCCCTTGACTTAGGAGTTGATGCCATGCCGATGGCGGTTGGAGTAATTGAAACTTTAGGTTTTCCAGCTGTGTTAGCAGCCGCAGACGCAATGGTGAAATCTGCCGGCGTAACACTGGTATACTACGGTCTAGCGGAAAGCGCTCGCTTCGTAGTCGCAGTCAGGGGACACGTAGCTGAGGTCAAAACAGCAGTTGCAGCCGGAATCGGCGCCGGAGAGGAAGCTTACGGTGGTGAGGTAATCACCCACTACATCGTTCCCAACCCTCCGGAGAATGTGGAAAGCATTTTGCCTATCCACTTCACCGAAAAATCAGAGCCATTCCGTATCTTCTAAACAACGCCATCAAAATCTGTAGCGAACATTCGTACAATTATTGAGTAGCGCCACATACGTTTACTTATACAGGAGATCAATTATGTCATCATCACAGGCAGTTGGAGCATTGGAAACTAAAGGTTTCCCTGCTGTGCTAGCCGCAGCAGATGCAATGGTGAAAGCCGGTCGAGTCACCCTCGTCGGTTATATAAGAGTTGGTAGCGCTCGCTTTACAGTCAATATTCGCGGAGATGTTTCGGAAGTAAAAGCCGCTATGGCTGCTGGTGTTGATGCGGTAGAAAATGTTCATGGTGGTACTTTGGAATCTTGGGTAATTATTGCTCGTCCCCATGAAAACGTTGAAGCTGTTTTGCCCATAGGCTATACAGAGCAAGTCCAAGAGTATCGCGAATCTGTTGAAAACCCAATTGTTGGCTCTTCTAACAGGAGATTGACTTCAAGTTAATTGTTAATTATTAATTGTTAGTTGGAGTGTTGTTTTGCTAACCAATTATCAATTACCAATGACCAATGACGAATAATTAATCTATGTCCCGCGTCTCGATTATCATCCCCACTTTGAATGAGGCAAAGTGTCTGGGACGCACCTTGCGTCATCTCAGTCTACTGGAACCCCCAGCTTGGGAGGTGCTGGTTGTGGATGGCGGCAGTTCTGACGAAACGATCGCCATCGCTCAAACAGCAGGAGTGCAAGTAATTTCTGCTAAACAATGCGGACGCGCATCTCAATCTAACCAAGGTGCAGAAGTCGCAACCGGGGAAATTCTCTGCTTTCTGCACGCTGACACTTTGGTAAGCCACGACTTGGTAACAGTTATTGATCTGACACTAGCAGATAAAACTGTTGTTGCCGGCGGTTTTATTTCCCTAATGGCTGGTGAAAAAACAACGCGCTGGGGAGTTTCACTGCACAACTGGTTGAAAACTTATTATGCGCCCTTGCTTTTTCGCCCACATCTGTTTTTTCGAGGACTGCGCCTGTTATTTGGCGACCAAGTTATGTTCACACGCAGCGCTGATTTCTGGGAATGTGGCGGTTTTGACAGCAACCTGCCAATTATGGAAGAAGCCGACTTGTGTCTGAAGCTGGTGCGGCGCGGAAGAATTCGCCTGGTGAACCGCATCGTCCAAAGTAGCGATCGCCGTGTGGCACACTGGGGTTTCTTCAAAGCCACAGCAATATATCTTTACATCGGTTTTCTTTGGGGTATTGGTGTCTCGCCACAATACCTCAAGCAATTTTATAAAGACATTCGTTGACACTCTGCGACTATACAGACACTTGATTATAAGTACGTGAAAGTATAATAATTAACATAATTTCATACTTTTATGAGAGACACCAGAGGAGCGAAACTTATATAGGTTAAACAGCGTCTAAATTGAGGTGAATCATATTTGCAGCTCTAAAGGTGCTTCGTTTGTCAGCTTTGCCCAGCCCCTCCAAAGCAAAGCTGTATGCCCATATACTCTGGGCAAATTGCTTTTATCCGTTAAAAACATATAACTTTACAAAAATTTTAAATTCTGAGAATTAAAGAAAATAGCTCAGAAACATTGATGTCCGGCACTTGGAGACTGAGAGCCTTCAACAGCAATGCGGAAATTACTGCATAAGTCTAGTGAGTCAACACGTAGTTAAGAAAGTAAGTCTGAGATGTCCACAACGACATCATCGAATCAGGGGCAACTGCCAGTTAAAAACTTGAGTGTGATAAATGGGGGTTGTGATGGAAACTTTAAAACATGGTTTCGAGGAGTGCAATCTCGCTATGGCTTCAGAAGCGGAAAAACTGACGCTATATTGGCGGCAACGTCTTTTAGCCGATTGTCCAGAACAAAGTGAGGCAAACAGAGAAAGTATTATTTCCTGGCTTTTGGGAAGCGACTCAAAACGGTTTGATCTGCTCAACCCTAAAGAGCTGGATATAGCCAAACAAGCGATGGAATATCGCTATCGAATTTTATCCCAGCGCTACTTGGGTATGGCGAGAGAACGCGCTTATCGCAATCTAATGACTCGGCTGGCGAGTTTAGTGACATTACGAAATAAAATCCAGACTTGGATTTCCCTCAGCCGCGATCGCCAGCGCAGCGTCATGGACGTTTTGCAAGAAGTAATTCAAGAATTACTGCAAAGCGATAACTACATGCAGCAGCAAATGGCTTGTATCGCCGAGTTTACAACCGATGCCAGGCTGAAGAATTCTTTACTATTTGCCACAGTAGAAGAGTATTGCTTGCGACCAGTACGTAATCAGCCCTTACTGGTTTATCGTTTTGTAAATTACTTGCGTCGTACCCAACGTGGTGGCTTAACCCAAGTTCCTGGTAGTGATTTGATTCGGCTAGTTTCCGAAGAAATTCTCACAGATGACAGCGAGAACCGAGTTAACCTGGCAGATAATCAGGCGATCGCCGAATATCTTGAAGCACAACAACTAGAGGAACAGCAGGTGCTGCGTCACGCAGTCAAACAGGAATTTGAAAATTATTTACAAGAAAATCTCGGAGAAGACGCAGTGCAGTGGTTGCGACTGTATCTGCAAGGCAAGTCCCAAGATGAAATCGCCAAAAAACTGAATAAGCCAATTAAGGAAGTTTACCGCCTGCGGGAAAAAATTAGCTACCACGCCGTGCGCGTCTTTGCCCTCAAAGGCAAACCGGAACTCGTAGATAACTGGCTAGAAATTTCCTTAGACGAACACAACTTGGGACTAACACAACAACAACTTTCGCAATTATATAAACAATTGACACCCATCGGGCGGCAACTGTTGGAACTGCGGAAAGCAGGCAACTCCATCGAAGAAATCGCCCAACAGTTAAAACTCAAAACCCATCAGGCGATGGGCGAATGGACTAAAATCTATCTGGCTGCTCAAACTTTAAGAACTCAGGAGTAACGCTCATTAGCTATTAGGTGTGCAAGTGGAGGACGCGCTTTGAAAACACCTCCCACCCCACACGCAAGCACCCCTAGACGACTATCTATTTTGGATTTGGGATTCACCCCAATCCACAATCCCAAATAAATTTTTCGCCTATTTATAGTTAATTTAACTTTTATCAACCGAAAACATTACCTTTATTTACTACCAAATAACTGATATCAAGTCCGGATGATTACTTATAATAAAATTTATCCCTGTAGGTTGGGTTGATGAATTTGGCTGGCAAAGTTCATTTATAGCGGTTCTCTATGGCAAGCGGTACGTGTTGGGCTATTCTGTGCTATGCCCCTACGAATTGTCTTTACTACACGCAATTGATAAGCGCTATAGTTATGAGTTATGAAATTGCTTCTCTTCCCTTCAGATGCCTAATGCCGAACGAGACGCTGCGGAGCGTTCGCTTCGCTCGCAACGCTATGCGGTTATGAGTTATAAGTTAAATTTAACTTTAAATTCCTCGCTCCTACCTCTTAACTTCTAACTACAGATGACTGAAGCAACAGCACCTCGCACCGACACCCGCATCCAAGAAGCCGTGCCGACAATTCATTATCAGGTGGCAATGCCTCAACCAGAAACACATTTGTTTGAGGTAACTTTGCATTTAGTAGATTACCCATTGCCAATTCTGGATTTGAAACTACCAGTGTGGACGCCAGGTTCCTACTTGGTGCGGGAATACGCCAAGCAATTACAAGATTTTGCCGCTTTTTCGGGTACAGAGCCTTTACAGGCGCGGAAAATCAGCAAAAATCATTGGCAGGTAGAGACAAATGGTGTTTCAAAATTAACTTTAAGTTACCGCATTTTTGCGAATGAGCTATCGGTGCGGACAAATCATTTAGATGCTACCCACGGCTATTTCAACGGTGCAGCGCTGTTTTTTAGAATACCAGGTTGGGAAAAGCAACCAATTCGCGTTACTATCGTACCGCCACGCCCAGAATGGCAGGTAACTACGCCACTACCACCAGCTGAACAAGCTAATTCTTTTTTAGCTACGGATTTTGACACCCTTGTAGATAGTCCCTTTGAAATTGGTTGCCATCAGTTGTATCACTTCGAGGTATTGGGAAAACCCCATGAATTGGCAATTTGGGGACAGGGTAATTTCCCAGCGCAACGGATGATTTCTGATATCACGAAAATTATCCAGGTGGAAGCGCAGATGTTTGGCGGTTTGCCTTATGAAAGATATGTGTTTCTGCTACATTTATTTTCTCAAGCTTTTGGCGGTTTGGAGCATAAAAACTGCTGCTCGTTAATTTACCAACGCTTTGGATTTCGCGCTCAAGATAAGTACGATCGCTTTATGCAATTGGTAGCACACGAGTTCTTTCACTTGTGGAATGTCAAGCGCATTCGCCCGAAAGCACTGGAAGTTTTTGATTACGACCAGGAAAATTATACACCGTCTTTATGGTTTTCTGAAGGAACAACGAGTTACTATGATTTGCTGATTCCTTTGCGGGCACGCATTTATGACGCTAAGACATTCTTGAGTAATTTGGGCAAAGAAATTACTAGGTATGAAACGACACCAGGGCGCAAGGTGCAACCGCTTTCTGAGTCGAGTTTTGATGCTTGGATTAAACTGTATCGTCAGGATGCTAATAGCGGCAATTCCCAAATTTCCTACTATTTAAAAGGGGAAATGGTATCTTTGCTGCTGGATTTGCTGATTCGTTCAAAGCATAGCAATAAACGCTCTTTTGATGATGTCATGCTCAAAATGTGGCAGCAATTTGGCAAAGATGAAATTGGCTTTACTCCCGAACAGTTGCAGTCAGTAATTGAGTCTGTAGCGGAAATGAATTTATCAGATTTCTTTAAACGCTACATTGATGGTACTGAAGATTTGCCTTTCAACAAGTATTTGCAACCTTTTGGCTTGGAGTTAATTGCAGAAAACGAGGAAGAACCTTATCTGGGTGTGAAAGCAAGTACTGAAAACGGAAGAGAGATAATTAAATTTGTGGAAGCGGGTTCACCTGCACAACTTGCGGGAATTGATGCAGGCGATGACTTGTTGGCAATTAATGGAATAAAAGTAACTGCGAGTGGGTTAAGCGATCGCCTTAAAGATTATCAACCCAACGACATCATCCAAGTTACAGTTTTCCACCAAGACGAATTGCGTACTTATTCCGTCACCCTAGCTTCACCACGCCCTAACAAGTATCAGGTGAAACCTGTTGAAAATCCTTCTCCTACTCAGCAAGAGAACTTAACAGGGTGGTTAGGCGCGTCAGTTTCATAAGGTATAAGGTAAAAGGCAAAAGGTAAAAAGAATCAAACAATTCTTTCTTTTGCCTTTTTACTTTTAACTTTTAACTTTTTAAGACTCCTGGTTCTCGTTGCATCGGTAAGACATCTAAAATATCGGTTTGCGAGCAATATTTTAGGTCTTCTTGACAGTCAAGACGCAATAATCTTTTACCGTGACTAGCTTGGTGGAAAAGTCCTAATAAGTTATCTTGCCATTGAGAATAAAGAGCGATCGCATCAATTACTTCATCATTACCAGCTAATTCCTCTAAAGGCAAGTTGGTTTGTTGGACAACATGTTGCGCGATCGCACCTGCACAAGCTGTATCCTCTAAAGAAAAACTGCCTTCCCAACCGGAACCGACAATCCAAACTGTTTCTGGTTGCTTTTCTATCAGATATCGCACCACCGCCGCACGGTTGATAAAAGCGGCTGCTAGTAAAGCTTTTGCTGACTGCACTCGTTGTAAAGCACGAGTCCCATTGGTGGTACTGATAAATAAGCGGCGTCCCTGCACCAGTTCTGGTGTGCAGTCGAGAGGAGAATTACCCAAGTCGAAGCCGGGAACCTTTGCGCCGCCGCGTTCTCCAGCTCGCAGCCGTTTTTCTGGCGACCATTTTTCGCTAACTTTCATCAGTTCATCTAAATCGCTGAAGACTTGGACAGCTTCTCCTCCAGCTGCTAATACAGTCGCCATTGTGGTAGTGGCTCGCAAAACATCAACTGCGATCGCGCAGTCTGGCGCTTTATCCGTTGGAGTTAATTCGGGAGTGTGGTAAACAAATAGCTTCACGTGCTGGGTACACCTGGTCTTATACTACTGCCGCAAATCATATTCTACTCAGATGCTGCCAGTAAACATAGTTTGATGCTAGTGGGTTTTTAATGTAGCAACACAGAGTCTGCTCTATGCATGAGTCTTTTATACTGGGCATCTTGCCCAAAGCAAGCAATTTATCGTTATTTCAACTCAGCAGTTGAAATCAACGTGTAATCTGAAAAGAAGAACAAACCTTCTAAATGCACCACTAACAAACCCAGGGTACCTCTGCACTCATAGAGACGCTCGCAATCCCAAATCCAAAATCGATATGGCACCTTTACCTGATTACCGCCCCAAACAACTGTCTTTAGGTCCGTTGGAAGCAGAAATTTTGAATATCATCTGGGAACTGAGTTCAGTTACAGTTAAAGATGTACACGATCGCATTCTCACTGACCCTAACCGAGAATTAGCTTATACTTCCGTGACTACCGTATTGCGTCGCCTCACCGATAAAGGTTGGCTAACCTGCGACAAAAAAGGACGAGCATTTTATTGGCGTCCATTGATTACCAAACAGCAGGCAGAGGTAATTAAAGCACACGAACAGTTACAGCGATTTCTGGCGGTGGGTAATCCCGACGTAATCGCTGCCTTTGCAGATAGTTTAGATGAAGCTGCCAGCGACCAAATACAAGCGATCGCCAAACGCATTCAAGCTGCACGCCAAGCCAGGGAGGAACAATAATGCATCTGATCATGATTTTGACGGCTTTGGCAGTTGCTTGGTGCTTAAGATGCTCTTGGACTGCTCCCCAAGGTAGTTGGAGTGTGCGGTGGAGACAAGCGCTATTTTTATTTCTCTTCCCGCCCTTGTTAATTTTCATGACAGCGATCGCCGTTTTGTGCATGGGACCCCAAGGCAAAATGGGCGGGATGTACACAGGCTGGTTTAGTTATGTCTTAGCTTTAATTTCTCTGGCAATTTTTGATATTTTGTGCATCAAACTCGCCTATGGTGGCTGGCAATCTGTAAAATCTGTCCGCAACTGTCCTTTAGTTAATCTTGAGGGTAAACAAGTCCGGCTACTTAACACAGAGGCGCTATTCGCCGGTCAAATCGGTTTTTGGCAATCGGAATTAGTGATTAGCCAAGGACTATTGCAAACTCTCTCACCAGAGCATTTAGAAAGCGTCTTCGCACACGAGCAAGGGCATTACCATTACAGGGATACGTTCTGGTTTTTTTGGCTGGGTTGGGCGCGTTCCTGCACCGCCTGGTTGCCAAATACAGATGCCTTGTGGCAAGAACTGCTAATTTTGCGCGAACTACGCGCCGATGCTTACGCTGCATCACGAGTAGATCCCTTATTGTTAGCAGAATCGCTGTTGTTAGTAGTGAGTACAACTCCTATATCCTCAGAAATTTTCTGTGCAGCATTAGGATGCGATCGCTTAGAACAAAGAATAGAAGCTTTGTTAGCACAACCAGAAGCTACCCCAAAACTTAATTTTCAGTTTTGGAATGGGTTTCTGTTAGCATTTTTGCCTCTAGTGACTGTGATATTTCACAACTAAATTGTTCGCACTAAGGCATCCAGTAATATTCAACATTGGGTTCATTGTTGATTTTATTTCTAGACAGTTTGCCCACTTGAAAATTATGCCGTTCGTAAAATGCACGATCTGGCATATTTTCTTGTAATGTATGAAGCTTTAAACCTTGTGGGCAAATCGCTTTTGCTTTATCAAGTAACACTGAACCTATACCTCGATGTTGGTATCTCGTGTCTACAAAAATCTGATCTAAGTATTGTTCCTCTTTCATTACCACGATAAAACCCACAATGCTATTTTCCAGATCCGCAAGCCAAACATTTCCTCGGACAGCAAGTTCATCGCGAAAGCGAGATTTCCATTCTAGATATGACTGCGGGTGTTGAATGTGAGGAAATGTCTCATGCCAAGTTTGATACCAAAGCTGAACGGTATCATCTAAATCCTCTGGTTGATAGGAACGAATTAACACCACAATGTTGTGCCTTTACAAACAACTTGTATTTTATCCAATTGAAAACCGCTATTCGGAAAGCCTCTGCGTGCCTCTGCGCTTACTCTGTGTTCCTCTGCGTTTAAAAACGCGCTCTATTTTACGCAAAGCTCTTTCAACGCCTTTCCCAAATACTCGTACTGTTCTCGTGTATTGTAAATTTGCGCCGAAACCCTTACCAGTAAATTCGGTTTTTCCTGCCACGGAACCACTTGCACCTGAATTCCAAATCTATCAAATAATTCATCGCGCAAAGACATAAAATTGCGACTTTCCAACACAGTAGGCATAGGAACAACCGCCATAGAACCAATCATCTCATCTGGACAGGACACCGACACGCCCAAAGCTTCACAAAGTAGCTGTCTTGCCTTCAATGCTAGTTGATGATTTCGCTGCCTTAATTCATTCCACCCACCAGGTAACAGAGAACCCATAAAGGCGATCGCTTCCGGTACGCACATATAAGCGGTAGGATCGTCTGTACCCATCCAATCAAATTCCAACTGAAAGCGTGATTTA
>CAXTNZ010000027.1:34172-37033 GCA_964245695.1 uncultured bacterium
ATTTATCAGTTCGTGGTGAATTTGCACCGTGGCTAATTGTCAACGGACGAATTTCTAACTGTTTATCGCGTCGCACATACAAAAACGCTGCACCTTTCGGCGCACACAGCCATTTATGACAATTCCCAGTGTAATAAGTCGCCCCAACTTCTGATAAGTTTAAAGGAAGCATTCCCGGCGCGTGGGCACCATCTACAAGCGTATCCACACCGCGCTGCTGCAACTGATTCACCAACTGCTGGAGCGGGAAAATTAACCCAGTCTGGCTGGTAACATGATCCAAAAGTGCTAATCGTGTATGAAGCGAAACGCGCTCAATTACCGCCGTTACTATCTGCTGTGGCGATTCTATCGGAAAGGGAATCTTTGCCACCACCACCCGCGCCCCAGTGCGACTAGCGATAAAATCTAGCGCGTTACGGCAAGCGTTGTATTCGTGGTTAGTTGTGAGAATTTCATCCCCAGGATGAAAGACAAGCGATCGCAACACACAATTAACGCCAGTCGTCGCATTCGGGACAAATACCAAATCCTCAGCATCCGCACCCACAAACGCCGCCAGTTTCCTTCTAGCCTCGTCCAGCAGCCGTTCCCACTCCCTACCAAAAAAGCGCAGTGGTTCCTGTTCTAGCTGCTCGCGCAATCGTTGTTGCGCTGACAAGACAGCTTTAGGACAAGCACCAAACGAACCATGATTGAGAAAAGTTACAGACTGGTCAAGCAGCCATAACTTCTGAAAGTCTGAAGTTTGAAGTTTGAAATTCTTTCGCGCTTCATCCTTCATACTTTACCCTTTACTTAACTCCCCAGGCCGGATTCGAACCAGCGACCAATCGATTAACAGTCGATCGCTCTACCACTGAGCTACTGAGGATCACGATTTCTTATATTAAGGGTAAAGGGTAGGATTTGGCAAGTACCTTTGCGAAATTTTTTCCTAAAAACTTTTGACTAGATACTTAAGTCCATAATCCTTCCCATCAAAACCCAATGACAAAGGTAACTTTGCGAGAAATTCATGCTAATATTTACTTTAGTCCCATTCGCAACTCCGCCAGACGGTCTCGTGCTTTGGGATCGATGGAATTTGCTAGAAATCTAGTTTTAGGTTGTTTTCTTGTTTGATACTTTTGCCGCGAGCGACAAACGGTGGCTTCCACTTCCCAACATAGTTTTTGAGCGGACAACCATTCAGCACCATAACCTAATATCATCAACTGCTGTGCCCGATCTGATGTGGCAACAATTACGCGAGAAATTAGAGACTGTGCTAATGAAGAGCGCAAAGACGCACAGGCTTTTTCGATGTACGTATCAGCCGTCTGCCCGAAATCAGTGTAATAAACTGATAACAGGTCTGTAATAACTTCTTTATTGCTAGAGGAATTTTGATATTGGGCATCAAACACTATTTGAGTGTCATAACCCTCAAAAGCAGTGTAACTGATTAAAGCTTCAATCAATTCACCGCGTGCTGCCTCTAATCCAGCATGGTCACGGGTTTTTTTCAGGCAAGGCCAAGCGCCAATTATATTGTAGCCGTCCACTAACAAAACGGCTGGGGATAAGGAGGGGGGCATGGTTTTTAATCACAATTATGTAGAGTTAACAAGATTCATTCATAACTTTTATAGTAATTGAAGCAATGCTTGTAACACTATGTTACAGAAAACAAAAAATGTAGATAAATTGTGTAAAGTTGCTGCACCAACTAAAAACGCGCCTTTTTAAAAGCGCGTCGCAGTTGTTTGTGATTATTAATTAATTATTAGCTTGGGACAAAAGAAAGCTGGACTTTGTAGGTATTAAGAGGCTTCTTTGTGTACCTCCATCAGACGCTGTTTCAAACGTGAAGCTTCACCTTGATCCACCAGAGAGCCTTTTTCTAGCAAGAAAGCGCCATCACAGTAATTCAACTCATCTAGGCGATGCGTTACCCAAAGAGCCGTAATACCCCGACTTTTGACTAAGCGGCGTACTTGAGCTACCAAGTCCAGTTGGCTATCTGGATCGAGTAAGGCAGTGGGTTCATCTAATAGTAAGACTTCACAGCGACGGGCGATCGCACCAGCAATTGCAACTCGCTGTTTCTGTCCACCACTCAAAGCATATATAGGACGTCGTTGCAGTGGAAGCAAATTCACCGCCCCTAAAGCCTCCTCAACCCTCGCTCTCACTACCTTTGGCGGCAATTTTTCTTCCACCAGTCCAAAAGCCACATCTGCACCAACAGTTGGCATCACCAATTGATGATCCGGATTTTGGAAGACAAAGCCAACCGGATGCAAAACCCGAATTTCCCCAGACTGAGGCGCTAATAACCCCGCCAGCAGTCTGAGTAAAGTTGATTTGCCACTGCCATTAGTACCCAAGAGCATCCAAAATTCACCTTGAGGTACTTGTAGAGAGCAAGATTTGATAACTTTCTCTCCATTAGTCCAACTGAAATTTAAGTCCTTTACCTCAATGCCCAGTTCCGCCATTTTTATTTTTATACCGCCGATGGCTTACTCAGCGGCTAGGGCGAAGAAACCAGGTGGTCTAGCACCACCAGCGGCTACACCATCTTTCTGAGATATTTGTACCCCAGAAATTTCACTAGCACGGACGGCGATTTTTTTCTCAGTCTTGCCCTCGCACTTTAGTTCCACAATATCAGGATTGCCAGAGCGCATCGCTGCCAAAATTAGTTGATAGATAGCTTCAGCATCCTCAGATGTCTTACGTTGTACAGATACAGGGAAAGGAGTATTTCTTAAGGTTAAGTCGATGGTGAACATGAGTGCGTTAATGAAATTTAACTGTCGCCATCATTTTAGCGTCTGCCAGCCTGTAGTTGGAGGATGGGGAGGTGGGGGGAG
>CAXTNZ010000028.1:0-18757 GCA_964245695.1 uncultured bacterium
AAGATAGGGCAATCCTTCGCCCGATCCCTTTCCCACTCGGTGTTCACGATTGAATGCAACTTCGTATCAAGGGGTAAGAGACGCAAATTAATATCAGGCTGTGTAGAGACAGGAAATTTGAGGCAGCGCGGTGGTGAGCGCTCCGGGAGGGAAACCCTCTGCTCTCTACTGGCGTGCATAATTTCTTGATAGCCACGCGACTGCTGTCGCGTCTCTACCATCGGGTAGTCTTACAAGATATCTAATAAGAATACAAAACACTTCACCTAAAATCCAGCATTATTTTGAACATACTTGAATTTACGTAATTTTCCCAACTTGCATTCAATTAATTAAGTATTTTCTACATAGCAAATAGTCTAAATAAAGACTAAAAAATAAATATTCCGCATTGGGAATATGATTGACTGAGGAAAATTATTTTTTAATTTAGTACTAAAAATATCAGGGTTAGTATTGCTGAAATCCAATAATTACACTGTTCCCAGTCAATCAACAAGAATGATTATTTGTGGGAATATCAATGAATATCACATTTTCTCTCAGCAACCAAGGAAATAAGTTACATCAAATCCAAAATATCCTTCCTGGATTGCTTTTACTAGGAGATATTCTTGGCTTAGTTTTCAGTTTGGCGATCGCTTTATGGATGCGATTAAGTCAACCACTTGATAGTTCAGATCCGGTTGTTTATGGATTTGTCCTGTTGGTTCTCGCGGGGCTTTATCTAGCAAACTCTTACCATCCAGACACCCAAATTGCAGGTTTGCGCGCTCCATCTCGTATCCTGATTAGCAATGTAATCGTTGGTGGAATCACCGCTGCTCTAATATACCTGGTTGGTGCTTGGGAACAACACCAACTTTTTGGGCGGGGCATTTTGCTACCAAGCCTGGGAATATTCACAATCTGGGCAGTTATGTTACGCCTATGGGCAATAAAATGGGTGCGATCGCAAGCTCAACAAAGTCGTTGGCTGATTTTAGGTGCAGGGGAGACAGCTATTAAATTTGCACAAACATTCCTGAAACTCAACTCATTCGGGCAGTTGTTTGTCTTAGCCGAAACTGGTCAAGATACAACTCAGTTAGCAGAAAGTAGTCTCAATTGGGTTGGTCGCCTAAGAGATTTGCCAACGTGGAGTCAAAAGTCCTGGTCGGGGGTGGTAGTAGCAACCGAAATGGAGTTATCCGATCCAGAAGTGCGGCAGTTAATGCAAGTGCGACTGCGTGGTATCCCGGTTTACACGTTACCAGATGTTTGCGAAACCTTGTGGTACAAGCTTCCATCATTCCTGGTACAGGATAGTTGGTTGACTTTTAGTGCTGGTTTTAACCTGCTGCCCGGTGGCATTAGTCTGAAGCTAAAGCGGTTTTCAGACATGATTCTGGCGGCGTTGTTACTCCTGGTTTTTTCTCCACTCATGCTGCTGGTGGCACTGGCAATTAAATTAGATAGTCCGGGTTCAGTATTCTACACTCAGGTACGCACAGGTTTGCACGGCAAGCCATTTGGGGTTTACAAATTCCGCTCTATGTATCAGGATGCCGAGAAGCGGGGGGGGGCGCAGTGGGCGAAAGAACGCGATCCTCGCATCACCAGAGTAGGACGCTGGCTACGATTAACCCGAATCGATGAACTACCGCAGATTGTGAATGTGTTGCGGGGGGAGATGAGCCTGATTGGTCCGCGTCCAGAGCGACCAGAGTTTGATGTCAAGCTTAAACAGAAGATTCCCTACTATGATGTTCGTTATTTGGTCAAACCGGGAATCACTGGCTGGGCGCAGGTAATGTATCCCTACGGCGCTTCGATTGAGGATGCTTACGAAAAGCTAGCTTACGACCTTTACTACATTAAGAATTATTCTTTTTGGTTGGATTTAGCGATCGCTTTGAAAACCGTTCGGGTTGTTTTGTTCGGTAAAGGGAGATGAACAAAAAACGTCTTAAAAACTGTCTTAAATATTTTCTTGTTTTGGAGTGATGATGCTGCTTTTTGGCGGCAAAAGATAAATAGCCCCAGAAATTAACGTTAAAACGACACAAAGCCAAAAAGCGACGATAGAGGGGATTTTCCACGCTTCGCTTAGGGGTGCGATTAAAAGTGCGATCGCTATTATTTGACTTACTGTTTTGAGTTTACCCCAAATATTCGCCCCGGTAATCGTAGTTTGATTGACTCGCCAACCGGCGATCGCTAACTCTCGCCCTAAAATCAGAAACACTCCCCAAGCTGGAATCTGTCCTAGTTCAATCAATGCCAGTAAGGGTGCAAGTACCAGCAATTTATCCACCAAGGGATCGAGAAACTTACCCAAATCGCTAATTTGGTTAAGTTTTCGCGCTAAATAGCCGTCTAACCAATCAGTAAGTGCGGCGACGAGAAAAATTGCCAAACACACCCATCTAGCTTCAGGTGTGGGGTTGTGCAAACCATAAAGCAGAAATGGTATACCCAGAAGGCGAGAGAAAGTAATCCAATTTGGCAGCGTCATCTGTTACCCTGGCAAAACACCTATGATTTGAGTATCTCAGTTAAATCTCACGCAAAGCCGCATTCGCCGTCAGGCGTTCCCGCAGGGTAGACGCTAAGAAGAAAAACTTTTTTGCGCGAGATTATTCTCATCAAGCCGTGGGATGATCTGTTTTCTGAGATTTCCTCAACAATACTATGACTCATCCAACAGATTCCCAATTCCGCATAGAACGCGATTCGATGGGCGATCGCCAAATACCCAGTAGCGCTTATTACGGCATTCAAACGCTGCGGGCAATGGAAAATTTCCCCATCAGCGGCATCAAACCTCTAGATACTTACGTAGACGCTGGCATCATAATTAAAAAAGCTACCGCCATCGTCAACGGGGAATTAAAATGCATACCCCAGGAAATTAGTCAAGCAATTGTGCAAGCGGCTGATGAAATACTTGCGGGTAAATTTCGCGATCAATTTGTGGTAGATATTTATCAAGCGGGAGCCGGAACTTCTCACCACATGAATGTTAACGAAGTACTGGCAAATCGAGCTTTAGAAATTCTCGGCTATGAAAAAGGCGATTACAAGCTAGTTAGTCCGAATGACCATGTTAATTATGGACAGTCTACCAATGATGTAATTCCCACGGCAATTCGCATTGGTGGCTTGTTGGCGTTGTCAAAGACACTACAGCCAGCTTTGGATCAGGCGCTCACTACTTTAGAAGAAAAAGCCACAGAATTTCAAGATATCGTCAAATCCGGCAGAACTCACTTGCAAGATGCTGTACCTGTGCGTTTGGGTGAAAATTTCCGCGCTTGGGCGCAAATCCTCACAGAACATCAAAACCGCATTTACAGCGCTTCTGGCGATTTGATGGTGCTGGGTTTGGGAGGTAGTGCAGCGGGAACGGGTATGAATACTCATCCGGATTATCGCGCTCGTGTGGTGCAAATCATCTCAGATTTAATTGACTGTCCCCTAGAACCTGCGCCTCACCTGATGGCAGCAATGCAGAGTATGGCACCATTTGTCAATGTTTCTGGTGCTTTACGCAACTTAGCGCAGGATTTAGTCAAAATATCGCATGATTTGCGGTTGATGGATTCGGGTCCAAAAACTGGTTTGAAAGAAATTCAATTGCCCCCTGTGCAACCAGGTTCCTCAATTATGCCAGGAAAATATAACCCAGTGATGGCAGAGATGACATCAATGGTGTGTTTTCAGGTGATGGGTTACGACAGTGCGATCGCACTCGCGGCACAAGCCGGACAATTAGAATTAAATGTGATGATGCCGTTGATTGCCTACAACTTGATTCACAGCATCGAAATTCTGGGTAATACCATCGCTGCACTTACCCAAAGCTGCATTAAGGGAATTACTGCCAACCGCGATCGTTGTTTGGCTTATGCTGAAGGTAGTTTAGCTTTGGTAACGGCATTAAACCCCCATATTGGCTATCTCAATGCTGCGGCTGTAGCGAAAGAATCTTTAGAAACTGGTAAATCACTACGGCAGATTGTCTTAGAAAAAGGTCTGATGAGCGATGACGAATTAGCCCAAGTGTTAAATCTAGAACAGATGAGCGGTATCTTACCCCTCAGGGCACTTGAGGTAGAAGTGGATTAAAAAGGAAGATAGAAGATGGAAGAAAAAAATCTTCTATCTTCTATCTTCGTTCTTTATCGATCCATGCAGACTCAAAAACCATCTGTCAGTTTGATTCGAGCTACTTCCTACGAAAGCGAGGCGTTACGAGAATCTTTAGCAACCCTGTTAGAACCTTTAGGGGGAATGGCGGCGTTTGTTAAGCCAGGACAACGGGTTTTGCTAAAACCGAATCTGCTTACGGGGGCGCGTCCCGGTAAAGAGTGTACCACGCGGGCTGAACTGGTTTACGAAGTTGCCCAGATGGTAATTGAGGCTGGCGGTAAGCCATTTTTGGGAGATAGTCCGGCTTTTGGCAGTGCTAAGCAAGTAGCGATCGCAAATAACTATCTCCCTATTACCCTTGAACTCAATCTTCCGATTATAGATTTTCACTCTTCACGTTACGAAACTGTCAGCGAAGACTTTAACCACCTGCTGCTGTGCAAAGAGGCGATGGAAGCAGATGTGGTTATTAACCTGCCCAAGGTGAAATCCCATGTCCAACTGACGTTAACGCTGGGCGTAAAAAACCTGTTTGGTTGCGTTCCCGGCAAAATGAAAGCTTGGTGGCACATGGAAGCTGGGAAAGACGCTAATCGATTTGGTGAAATGTTAGTAGAAACCGCTAGGACAATTAACCCCGACTTAACGATTTTAGATGGCATCATCGGTCATGAAGGTAATGGTCCCAGCGGCGGTGAACCTCGTCCACTTGGCATTTTGGCAGCATCAGCAGATGTATTTGCCTTAGATTTAGCAATGGTAGAAGTCCTCAATGTCCCACTAGGACAAGTACCTACCGTCGCAGCGTCAGGGCGGCTGGGGCTGTGTCGGGAACTTGCGGAAATTGACTTTCCCCATTTACATCCGGACTTACTAAAAATAGATGATTGGCGACTACCAGATAAATTAATGCCTATCGATTTTGGGATGCCCCGCGTTATTAAGTCTACATTTAAGCATCTTTACATCCGTTTTATCAAGGAACCTATGAGTGCTTATAATAAACGTTGAGAAACTAAGCTATTAAAAATTAAAAATGGTAAAACCCTCTGATGGCAAATATGCTGGCGACTGCCTGTAGGTAATCTTATTTGCGCGACAGCGAAGGTGAGATCCATAAAAATAAATATCCAGCTGTCTAACCCAAATCCGCGATACCCAACAGATAATTTTAATACATGACTGGATATTTATTTCTTGGCAAGTGCTTAGGAACGAGGTTGATTTTTGCTGGTTGTTCGTTTTAAACAACTAACAATTCACAAGTGCAAACTTTGCTACAACAATTTCATGCATTAGCAAAGTAAGCTGTAATTACCCTCCGATTGCTTAACCAGACCGCCCTATTTTAGTGGCGGTTTTTTTCGTCTCTTTTATTTGTTAAATTGTTATAAGTTTTCTCATTTTGCCGTTGGGAATCTCCCTCAGCTTCCGGGTGATGAGTTTACCGATTGAAATTTTAAATTTGGATTCAGTATAAACTAAACACGACGCTTCACCTGCTCTGAAAGTATTTCTACTCTACCTATATATAGATTGACAAAATAGAAGTGATATTACTCAGATTGCTACCTGGAAATTCTCAAACATTTTTTTGAGTGTAATCACTGATTAACAATTAAAAATACCTTTGATTTATCTGTATTTATTCGGTATTAATTGGTGGTTAAAACTTGTTGTTACTCAAGTCGTTATCAGGTCTAAAAAATCTTCTAGTATAACTACTTATAATTAGGCGAAACACTGATGCCTTATGGGTGCTTAATCAGTAGGTATACTCGGTATTAAAGAACAATTGATAAGTGCTAAACGTGCTTTACAAAAGCGTTTGGAGATGTTGTAATTGTAAGATATTGCTCAAATATATTTGGAAAATTAATCTAAAAAAGGAAGGAGAGTTGTAAATTTTAATGCTGTTACCTTATTTGATGCGTAATTTATTCATTACACCGTACCATGAAGGAGCTTGAGACATTAGTTACTAAATAAAGAATAATAGGTTTAATTGCTGCTTCGTATCAAATCTTTGTGGTAATAAAAAAGAAGTATTATGACAGTTTGAAAAGTGGTTGATCTTATTGAATACTAGATAGCTTATAATTTATAAATAGCTAAAATAACAGCAAGACTCTCTTTTTTGAGAGTTGACCTACAAGTGATGTGAAAACCTGCAATTTTGTATGAATTCAAATAGCCAGTCTGCCAATCCTCCCGACACATATTCCCATCGTTTGGCAGACATTGTGGGAACAGCGATCGCTCTTTTAACTCTAACGTTACCTATGTTCGTCATTGCTAACTACTCTTCAACCAACGTTCAGAATAATCAGCAACCCATTACCTATAACTTAAAAAGTAGTGAATATTAAACAAAAGTTAACAGTGGTATTCCACAAGCAAGAAAGCTTTGACGGCAGAAAGCAGATTTTGAAAAGAACGTTAGCGTCACTCGTTCAGGACATAGGCAACGTCCTGTCCGCAGCGATCGCAGCCTTCCTCAAATCGTCAATGCAACTACATGTCAACTATTAGTCCACCACACTGACGATTACGGGTAGGAAGATGGTGATATCATGTCCGGTTAAAGACTGATGATTAAGACCGCAGCGGGAGCAGCTTTGCATTTAGGGACAGGGTTTTAAGTTTTTTTTACCGATGCCCAGAATAATAACGCGCAAGCGCGGACTTGATATAAAGACAAGACAGACTAGGGGAAAAGAAAGAAAATATAATACCACTTCCTTGTCCTTGTTGTCCGCTGACGGCATCAATCTTGCTGTCAACCACTCTCATGTGCCCATCGGCTTTCACTTGCCAAAAATAAAGATTCTCAACGGCAAAGTACTTGCCTTTAGAAAGCCGCGTTAACTTCGTTATTTTGGGATATGTCCATATTAGCCTAAAATTCTACACGGGGAGCCAAGCGTGCGCCCATGATTCACTTTTAGCTGAGGATTTTTATTGTGGACTTATCCCGTATTCCTGCCCAACCTAAACCGGGTCTGATCAACGTTTTGATTGAAATTCCTGGCGGGAGTAAAAATAAATACGAATTCGACAAAGACTTACAAGCTTTTGCCCTAGACCGCGTACTTTATTCATCGGTACAATATCCATATGACTATGGCTTTGTACCCAACACTTTGGCTGATGATGGAGATCCACTGGATGGTATGGTGATAATTGACGAGCCAACCTTTCCAGGGTGTATCATTGCCGCAAGACCGATTGGCATGTTAGAGATGATTGACGGTGGCGATCGCGATGAAAAAATTCTTTGTGTTCCTGACAAAGACCCACGCTACAAAGACGTCAGATCCTTGAAAGACTTAGCGCCACACCGATTGGAAGAGATTGCCGAATTTTTCCGCAGTTATAAAAATTTGGAAAAAAAGGTGACAGAAATTCGCGGTTGGCTGGAAGTTGATCAAGTTATGTCTTTAGTAGAAAAATGTATCAAAGCTGGTAGCGCCAAAGGCTAATCGCTAAATTGTTAATAGCTAATTGCATTTTTACAATTAGCTATTAGCAAAGAAAAACTTTTACTTATTTACAACCGCTCAATTGCCACATACGCCTTAAACGCAATGCAGCGCACGCTCCTTTTAGCAAAAATTCACAACTGCACCCTCACGGGGGCGAACATCAACTACGTCGGTAGTATCAGCATTGACCAAATTTTGTTAGAAAAATCGGGTATCTTACCCTACGAACAAGTGCAAGTAGTAAACGTTGCCAATGGCGAGCGCTTTATTACTTATGCGATCCCCGCACTCCCCCACTCAGGAGTGATTGAGTTAAATGGGGCTGCGGCACGTCTAGGCATGATCGGCGATCGCCTGATTATAATGGCTTACGGGCAGTTCACTCCCGAAGAGTTAAAAAACTACTCTCCTACGGTTGTCATTGTGGATGAAAAAAACCGACTGTCGGAAGTGCGACACTACGATGACCTGCTCGCTAAGGTCTAATTGCAAGGAAAATGTCAAATTTTGAGCTGTCGGGTTCCCACCACGTAACTGAAAAGCAAAGTACTTTGCTTCCCAGCCCAGTAGGGGAATTTATAGTGCAATTCTGGGGTGTGCGGGGTTTGATTGCTACCCCAAGCAGCAATACCAGTCGCTATGGTGGTAATACTGCTTGTGTAGAAATGCGCGTAGGCGGGAAACGCTTGATTTTTGATGGCGGTACAGGCTTACGTATTTTGGGAAGAAGTTGGCTAGAACTCGAAAGTCCACTAGAAGCCCATTTATTTTTTACTAACTCCCAATCAAATCGCATCCAAGGGTTTCCTTTTTTTGCCCCCGCATTTGTTCGGGAAAATTGCTTCCACATTTACGGCACAGCAGCCTCAAATGGAGCTTCTATCAAACAGTCTTTGTGCGACCAGATGCTTCAGCCGCACTTTCCTTATCCTTTGCAGTTGATGCAGTCGGAATTGCACTTTCACAATTTGACTTCAGGTAGCAAGGTGACTCTAGATGATGTCACGATTCAAACCGCATTGATAAATCAAAATCAGCGTTCAGCGGGTTACCGAGTCACCTGGCAGGAGTATAGCGTTGCCTACATGACGGATTTGCACTTTTGTGCTAATAAAGTAGAACAAAAAGGCATTGAACAGCTAATCGAAAAAGTGGATTTGCTGATTGCTAACGCTACCTACACTCCCCCAACAGCTCATAACCATGACTCAGCTGATTTACTTTGGCAAACTGCTGTGAATTTGGCTCATCATGCAGGGGTTAAACGGCTAGTCATCTCTCACCACCACCCAGATGATCACGATGATTTTCTGGATTCTGTTCAAACCGATGTTAAAACTGCTTTTTCTCAGGCATTACTAGCCCGTGAAGGGTTAATTTTACATGTTATGCAAGCAAATGAAACAGATGCTCATACATCTGTTTAAATCTCTTGATGAGCGCGGTTTTCACTTAAATAAAACACACCGTTTGAAGACGAAATCATTAGACTTCTTGCATTCATTGCCCAAAAATAAATAATTAACCGCAGATGTAGACGCGAAGCGGTGAGCGCTAGTTTGGTGGACGGGTCCCCCGGCATAAAGGAACTGGCGAACCCGTAGGGCTTGCCGCAGGCTACGTAGATAAACGCAGATGAAAAAGAATGAGTCTTGAGGTCTATTGTAGGGGTATAGCAATGCTGTGCCCTTACGCCGTTTAATCAACTGCAAACCACTTTAATCTTGCCTGACAAAACTTTCGCTGTTGAGTATATGTCTGCAATTTGCTCAAACTGTAACTTTGTGAATTAAGAACAGATTATCATGATTGTGAAGGATGAAAGTCTCTTCTCAAATAATCAATCGCATTCAATAATGTTTTGTACAAAAATTTATCTTTTGTAAGCCAAAATTCAATCAATTCCTGCCAAAGTTTTCTATCCAAAAGTTTTTTGTCTTGATATAGCAGGATAGCCAAACCGACATTCAAAAACGATAAAACCAAAATATGACCTATGAACATACCTATTAGACGCAGTAGGTAATTATTAGTTGCATTTTGCAGCACGTCATATAAAACTGTTTTGTGTTCAATTTCCTCTACTGCGTGCCACTCAAAAAGTTGCTTTAACTGCGGTTCGACTTCGGCAAACAAGTCAACTTCTAATACAAATTCAGCCATCAAAGTTGTTAAATGTTCAATTCCAGCAGCAATAGCTAAATTTAAATTAATACTCATTCGCCGTTCTAGAGTATTAAAGAGAATTGCCCGCACCCAGCCTAGATAATTATCAAATTTATAGCCAGAGGAGCGTAAGTTGTCCCAAAATTTTGTATGCTGGAGCAAGTGTTGCGCTTCTTGACTTATAAACGCTTGAGCTTCTTGTTTTAGTTGAGGATTGTCAATCAGGTTTATTCTTTTTGTGACATTGTGAATTAGGTATTTCTCGATATCAGGAATGCCAAGTGTGAAGCTATTAAACAAATGTGTCTTGAATACACTTTGCTTAAACCAGTATCTCTCAGTATTTGCGAAAAAATCAAAGTTTAATTGCCGTACTTCTATTTTGCTCATGGGGGCTAATCCTCTCAAATAATAAATTTAGAGAGACTCCACACTTATTGCAATATTAATTTTATCGCTTAAACTGGCTGAAACACTGCTTTTGAAACAGAATTTACTACTTGGGTAAGTTCTTGGAGTTTTGCTGCTACCGCACCAGTAGTGAATAATTCATCTGCCTTAGCTATACCCGCTTGCATATCTGAACAAATACCACTTTGCCACAGATAAAACCCGCCGTTCCACAAAGCTGTTTGCATCAGTTCCGAGGGTTTTCCACTTAACACACCTTGCATATCTACTATCAGTTCTTCAGTAGTACCAAGGGGTACATTCTTGGTAGTAAAGCCGTAGTCACGCGGGGCGAGGTGCAACCGTTCTCTCAGTGTCAATCCTTCTTCCGGAAGAGCTTCTGCTGCATATAAGCCGATGATAGCAGTGCGATCGCGTGGTAAGTCGCAACTACCTTCCAATCCCTTCACGGTTGTAAATTTCCTTACTCCCCGCAGCGCCAAGGCTTCTTGAAACATTCCTTCTGTGGGAGGATGGACAAACCCGGCAATAATGTAAGCATCGCCAGCATAAGGACACCAAATTAGCTCCATTGTGGCAAAGGGTGGACGCTTGCCTATTTGGTCGCGGTACTCCCAAATACTTTGAGTTAAGGGAAAATGCCGAGGCTGATAAACAAAGCCAATTTTGGTTTGCTCAAATACCTGCTGGGTTTTTTCAAGTGGAAGTTTAGTCCAATCGACTCCTAAACCCTGCCAAATTTCTACTAGGGGTACTCCGTATTTTGTCGGCAAGCGATCGCCACCATGCATCACCACGGGTTGCCCAGCGCAAGCCAGCAGTAAAGCTGTCACGGGGCTAATTGGTGCCGTGCGCGCTCTGCCATCATAAGGTATGCCTAACACTATTACTGGTCGCTGGGAAGCAATGTTTTGCAGTGAGGGTCCTAGTTCATCGTAGGCATCCAACATTCCCGCTAACTCTTCCCCCGTAGGACGTTTGATACGGTGGGAAATTAAAAACGCGCCGATTTGCGCTGGTGTCGCTTCACCCAGCAGCATCATCTTGGTTGCGGCTTCGGCTTCAGCACGAGTTAAATTTTCCCCTGTGTGGTTCCCACTGCCTACTTTCTTCAGCAATTCCCTAAATATATTGCTCATAATCAATAATTTATAACTTTTAACTTTTGTCAGGGGGGGGGACCCCGCCCCTACCAACTCCTAACTTTTATTAACAAGCCGATCGCTTTAATGAATCAAACTGTGGTGGTATATTTTCCAGCACCAATTGCCAAAAGTACTGGATTGGGGGAATCTGGAGACGATCGCCTGTTGTTACCATCACAACCCGACGAGTCAAACTAGAACCGTCAGGCAAAGTACTATTAGCATTGCAGGCTAAGGGGCGAACCGCAAGGGTGGGGTCAAGTCGTGCTTCTACTAATGCCGAGTGAGGCAGCAAAGCCACTAGTTCTCCCTGGCGCACCACTCCCCGGAAAGCATCGAGAGTGTTTACCTCTAAAGCTGCTTGGAGTCTAGCTTCTAGGCGCTCAAATCTATCCTGCACTAGGCGTTGCATCCCATAACCATCTTTAAAAACCACTTGTGGATAACGAATTAGTTCTGACCAAGGAACACGTTCGTGTTGGGCTAGGGGATGATTGGCTGCGGACAGCAATTCTATAGGTTCATCGTATAACGCTTCTACCACCATTTCTCTGGCGGTGGTGAGAAAGCGATTATTCATGACAATTGCCAAATCCACTAGTCCATCTTTGAGGACTTTTAAAGCGCGATCGCTACCTAATGATGTCACCCGCAATTGCACATCAGGATATTTATGACCAAATTTTTGCAAAATTGGTGGCAGGTAGTAGGCGCACAACGAGTGAATCACTGCGATACAAAGTTCTGGTTGCTTTCCTGCTACTAAATCTCCTAATTCCTGCGTTGCAATCTGCCACTCTTGGCAAATCTTGCGCGCACGGGGCAACATGCGTTCACCCCCCAGAGTCAGTTTTGCTTGTCCTGTTCTGTGAAACAATTCTAAGCCCAAATCTGCTTCCAGTGCCTGAATTTGGCGACTGATAGTTGATTGGGTGACACCACATTTTCTCGCTGCTTGTTGAAAGCTGCCAGTTTCTGCGATCGCTAGAAAGGCTTGCAACTGCTCTAGGCGCATTGTTATGTAGCCTGAATTACATTTATGGCTTTAATTAGGGTAATGGATGTTAGGGCATATTTTAGTACAGTTTGTTACAAAGGCATTAGGGATTGAGTACTTGTGACTAGGGACGCTTGGACTAAGGACGCTTGAAAGAGATTATAGGGGTTTGCACCTTCTGTCCAATACAGACCTAACCCCCAGCCCCTTCCCTATGAGGGAAGGGGAGTAATTATCAAAGCCTCTCTCCTCATAGGAGAGAGGAATGGAAGCGAGGTCAGATTGTATTGCACACAACCCTTGAAGCGCTATATCATGGTGGTGTTTCTTCCCAATCCCCAATCCCTAGTCCTTAGTACCCAGTCCCCAATCCCTCTCTGGCGCCAGATTCTTGAGTGCAGCGACAACGTGTAATCTGACGACTTCATTTTTATCTGCCAGCAGAGAAATCAACGGTTCAATTGCCTTTATGTTGCCTAACTGCCCTAAAGATAAAGCGATCGCACTTTTAATTGAGGCAATCTCAACTGCTGGATGCTTTGATTGCAGGATTGAGAGCAAAATTTCTGCCGCTTTAATAGTCAATGTCGGACTGCTGACTCGCCCCAAAACTGTGACAATTTCTTGCCACAACGTCTCTGATGAAAGTTGATTAAATGCTTGTTGGAGATATTCCAAACCGGATAGCGTCCCTATCCAACTAAGGGCGCGGATAATTTCCAGTTGTAATTTTATTGGTGTGTGGGGCGACATTAACACCGGAAATAACTGTTGGGCTGCATCATCACTACCCATCCGCGAAAGGGCAATCGCCGCCGCACAACCAACTTCAAGATTAAAGTCATAAAGCCTGGGTTGCAGTTTCGTCACTAAATCTAATTCTTCGCGTAAGTCAGAGCGAAAAGCTAAACCAAGCACAGCTTGACGCCTGACTGTGGCAGCAACATCAGTTAAAGCGTTCAAAAGAACTGGTGGTACACGAGAATCATGAAAGCTGCTGAGGGCTTCAATGGCGGCAGCGCGCACGGCTATTTGTGGATCTTGCACTACACTCAACAGAGGTGCAATGATTTCTTTTTGCCGGATGTAACAAAGCGATCGCACTGCCAAAAGTCTTGTATCTTCTTGGGCTAAAAGTTCCGTCAAAGCGGCAATCGCATTCTGTCCAATTTGCCCTAATGCTGCTGCGGCGAGTGCTGGGAGTTCTTCATCTTCACTGGTTTTGAGCAATTCCACCAAAGGCGCGATCGCATTTGGGTTTTTCATATCCCCGACAATCCGCACTGCAAAAGAGCGCAATTCTTCCTCTGCCTCTTCATCTTCTAATATCTCCAACAGTGGGGGAATGGCGATCTCTCCCAAGCGGACAAACACCTTGGCAATCTCCCAGCGTTGCTGAAAATCTCCCATCTCTAAAACTGAGAGTGATAATTTTAGCAGATGTTCTCGATTTTTTAATATATCTGGGTGTTTGGAATCCTCTCCCAGAATCAACTGTTGCAAGCATTGACTCAGCGATGACCAATCAGCTGCTGCATGTGCTGCAAGCGATCGCACCCAAAGTTGGTCGATATTATTCACAATTGCTTGGTGGTTGGTTGTTAGTTTTTGATTGTAACCACTGACTCTTGACTAATGACTCTTGACTAATGACTCTTGACTAATACTGAATTGCCTTCTATCTTAGCGGCGTAAGTTGTTAGTGGTTTTGTGGCTGGTCCTTTTTGCACTTTACCATCAATCCCAAATTGCGAATGATGACAGGGACAGGAGAATTTTTTTGCCTGCGCTTGCCATCCTACCGTGCAACCTGCGTGAGTACAGGTTGGGTTAACAGCAATCAGATTTTCAGTTTTAGATGTACCGACTATCAACACTGGTCCTACGGGTGAGTTTTTGGCAAGTAACTGACCAGTCTTATCTAATTCCTCAGAGGAGCCGACTGATTGCCAAGTTTTAGAGGCTGAGGATTTTGGTGGAGTTTCATTTGAAGAACACGCAGCGATCGCTACAGGTAGAGAACTCGCTATCCAACTTAATCCTACCCAATTAATGAAATCGCGACGTTTCATGGTTAGCAAAATAATCTGTGAATTTTCACTCAGCATACGTTATCTCAAATGCTCTGCAAATCAATCCTTTACTGAGTGGGGTTATAGAGATGCAAATTAAATGCGATCGCTTAAAGGAAATTGTTTTGATGCAGAAAATGCATCAATATCATACCTTTTTAAAAATATTAGTAAAATTTCGTAGTTATTTATACGATTTTTTAGTTCACATAACCTTAACTTAAGAGGAAGTCAATCGTTACCTGTTCGGTAAAAAATAGACTTGACAAATTACCAAAACTAAAAATAAAAAATTAACCGGGAATCAGCAGTCTTTGGCAAACAAATATACCTTTGACTGAATTAAAACTCGTAGATTCACAAACCGATAAAACTACATCCAGATATTCGAGCGCGAAGTCAGAAACAAAGCAACGGAAGTCAACTCATGACAGACACAGCAACTACCACCACAGCCAGCCTAAACAAGTTCGAGAAATTCAAAGCAGAAAAAGATGGACTAGCCGTCAAGGCTGAGATCGAGAAATTTGCCTCCTTGGGCTGGGAAGCAATGAACGAAACCGACCGTGACCATCGGCTCAAGTGGGTGGGTGTGTTCTTTCGCCCAGTCACTCCCGGCAAGTTTATGATGCGGATGCGGCTGCCTAACGGTATTCTTACAAGCAATCAGATGCGGGTTTTAGCCGAAGTAGTGCAGCGTTACGGTGACGACGGCTGCGCTGACATTACTACTAGACAAAATATCCAATTGCGGGGCATCAGAATTGAGGATTTACCAGATATCTTTAATAAATTTCAGGCTGTTGACTTAACTAGTGTGCAGTCAGGGATGGACAACGTCCGCAACATCACAGGCGATCCCGTAGCTGGGTTGGATGCGGATGAATTGTTCGATACGCGCTCTTTGGTGCAGCAAATTCAGGACATGATCACCAACAATGGGGATGGCAACCCAGAGTTTAGCAACCTTCCGCGCAAGTTTAACATTGCGATCACCGCTGGACGAGACAATTCAGTTCACGCGGAAATTAACGATTTGGCTTTTGTTCCAGCTTTCTTTGAGGGACAAGGAGAAGATTCTCAACGCCAATTCGGGTTTAACATTTTTGTCGGTGGCTTTTTCTCCGCCAAACGCTGTGATGCTGCTATTCCTCTGAATGCTTGGGTACCTCCAGAAGATGTAGTCGCTGTATGTAGAGCAATTTTGGAAGTTTTTCGCGACCACGGTTTACGCGCCAATCGCCAAAAATCGCGCCTGATGTGGCTAATTGATGAATGGGGTTTAGAAAAATTCCGCTCAGAAGTCGAAAACCGTTTAGGTAAGTCATTAATAAGCGCAGCCGCAAAAGATGAAATCGATTGGGAAAAACGCGACCACATCGGAGTATACAAACAAAAGCAAGCAGAATTAAACTACGCAGGTTTACAGGTTCCTGTTGGTCGCTTGTTTGCCGAAGATATGTTTGAAATCGCACGTCTAGCAGAAGTTTACGGTAGCGGTGAAATCCGGCTGACGGTTGAGCAAAACGTGATTATCCCCAATATTGCTGACTCACGTTTAGCAACATTTTTAACAGAGCCGCTGCTGGAAAGATTTGCAATAGATCCTGATTTGTTGACGCGATCGCTAGTTTCTTGCACAGGCTCACAATTTTGCAACTTTGCCATCATCGAAACCAAAAACCGCGCCCTGGCAATAATAAAAGCTTTGGAAGCCGAGTTAGAACTAACTCAAAGCGTGCGAATTCACTGGACGGGTTGCCCTAACTCCTGCGGACAGCCGCAAGTCGCAGACATCGGCTTGATGGGAACCAAAGCTCGTAAAAATGGCAAACCTGTAGAAGGAGTTGACATTTACATGGGTGGCAAAGTCGGCAAAGACGCACATTTGGGAACTTGCGTCACCAAAGGCATACCCTGTGAAGACTTGCAGCCAGTATTGCGCCAACTGCTAATTGAAAACTTCGGCGCCCGCTTGCGAGAACCAGCAACAGTCTAAGCAATTCACGCATTCACGCATTCACGCATTCAAAATGGTGAAGCTGAATGCTTACAAGCATCCTACTAGCTGCTTGCTGTCTGCGTAACAGCTTAGCGCCATTCGTTTAGGGCAATTACACCATTGCCCCTAGGTTTCTCTATGCAATTTTTCGGTTTTTTACTAAAGGTTTTTGACTAATGCTCAAAGGTTTACTTTCATTCAACGGTCGCTACCGGATTTTACATCAGACTTGGTTTGCCTTCTTTCTCACCTTTGTTTGTTGGTTTAACTTTGCTCCCTTTGCGACAACCATTGGTAAGCAATTACATCTAGCGCCCGAACAAATTAAAACTTTGGGTATCTGTAACCTGGCGCTGACAATTCCGGCGCGGATCATCATTGGGATGCTTTTGGATCGTTTTGGTCCGAGAAGAACTTACTCAATGCTGCTGATGTTTGCGGCTGTTCCCTGTTTGGCGACCGCGCTGTCGCAAGACTTTAACCAATTGGTTTGGAGTCGCTTGTTGATGGGAATTGTCGGATCTGGGTTCGTCGTCGGTATCCGCATGGTGTCGGAATGGTTCCCGCCGAAGGATATGGGAATTGCCCAAGGCATTTATGGCGGTTGGGGCAACTTTGGTGCTTTTGGGGCTGAGTTTGCTTTACCCCTGATTGCGGTTGCGGCTAGCTTTATGACTGGTGGGGCTTCTAACTGGCGTTTGGCGATCGCTCTCACAGGTATCATTGCGGCGATTTACGGCGTAATTTATTTCAACACCGTTCAAGATACACCTCCTGGCAAAACTTACAAGCGTCCTAAGAAAAATGGTTCTTTAGAAGTAACCAGTGTTAAAAGCTTCTGGGCGATGATTGTCTCAAACTTTGGTTTAATATTCGCCTTAGGTTTATTAGCTTGGCGCTTGGAACAAAAGAATATTCACTTTTTAAATCAAAGCCAAATGTATCTGACGTGGGTGGCGTTAGCAGCATTATTTGCTTACCAAAGCTACCAAGCTTATAAAGTAAACCGAGAACTGTTAACTGGCAAGAAAACTTACGCTCCCTCCGAACGCTATCAATTTGGTCAAGTTGCTTTACTCGAATTCACATACATTACTAACTTTGGTTCTGAACTTGCTGCCGTTTCCATGCTGCCGGCGTTTTTTGAAAAAACCTTTGGTTTAGAGCATGTGGTAGCGGGGATGATTGCTTCTATCTATCCCTTCATGAACTTAATTTCTCGTCCTAGCGGTGGCTTAATTTCTGATAAATTTGGCTCTCGTAAATGGACAATGACAATTATTTCTGCTGGTATTGGTGTCAGCTATTTGCTAGCACATTTCATTAACAAAAGCTGGCCCATTCCGGTAGCGATCGCTGTCACAATATTAGCCGCATACTTTGCCCAAGCTGGCTGCGGTGCAACCTACGGTATCGTACCTTTAATTAAGAAAGAAGCCACAGGTCAAATTGCCGGTAATGTCGGCGCTTACGGTAATTTCGGCGGTGTAGTTTATCTGACCATTTTCAGCTTAACCGACGCACCGACACTCTTTAGCACGATGGGTTTAGCTGCTTTGATTTGCGCCTTTATGTGTGCCTTCTTCCTCAAAGAACCGAAAGGCTCCTTTGCTGGTGCTTATGAAGGTGAATCACCAGAAATGGCAACCCAAAAATCTGCTGTCTAAGCAGAAGAATAAGATTTAGCTAGTGGTTAGTTGGGTTTAGATTACTACTAATAAATTTCTAAAAATCTAACCTTAGATACACACAGAGAATCTATCTGTGTGTATCTGTGTTTATCTGCGGTGACAATTACTAAAACCGGTGTTTTTAGAAAAAAATTTAGTTAGGAAAATGTCAAAAATGCATAACAAAAAATCGACAAATAAATCAATAAAAGTATCAGAGAATACATTTTATTTGTGGCACTTGATATTCAATGGGTAAAAATACTATCGGGAAAACTACCGAAAAGTTTGCCTAGGGAATTTGAGAAATTTTATTAACAGATATCAGATTTTTATCTAAGCAGCTTAAAGATTTTTAAGTGCGGCAAATTAAATATCAAAAGTTGCGAAACACAGCTATTCGCTCTTAATTAATGTCTCTACAAACCTTGAAGTTCAACATTTAGACAATCGGCGAACACGGTGCAACTGCTATGACTGAAATTACCAAAACCGTCTGTCCTTACTGTGGTGTCGGCTGTGGACTAGAAGTCTCGCCCCCAGCGCAACATGGCAAACCGACTAATCGAGATAGCCAAGGAACTCCAATTTGGCGGGTGCGGGGCGATAAAGCGCACCCATCTAGCCAGGGTATGGTCTGTGTCAAAGGCGCAACGATCGCCGAATCTTTAGATA
>CAXTNZ010000028.1:18767-36997 GCA_964245695.1 uncultured bacterium
GATAAGAATAGATTACGTTACCCAATGGTCAGAGACTCCTTGGATCAGGAATTTCGCCGCGCAAGTTGGGATGAAGCTTTTGATATCATCACCAAACGCATTCAAACTGTGCGCTTTACCCAAGGAGTAGAAGCTATATGCATGTATGGTTCCGGTCAGTTTCAAACTGAGGACTACTACATCGCTCAGAAACTGATGAAAGGCTGTTTGGGTACAAACAACTTTGATGCCAACTCTCGCTTATGCATGTCTAGCGCTGTAGCTGGCTACATTCAAAGCTTCGGCGCAGACGGTCCCCCGTGCTGCTACGATGACTTGGAGTTAACTGACTGTGCCTTTTTAATTGGCACTAATACGGCTGAATGTCACCCGATCATTTTCAACCGATTGGAGAAATACCATAAAAAGAATCGCAAAGTAAAAATGATTGTGGTCGATCCCCGACGCACACCAACCGCAGAAGCCGCAGATTTACATTTAGCGATTCGTCCCGGTACAGATATCGACTTGATGAACGGTATGGCTCACTTGTTGATGCGCTGGAACTACATCGATCCCGCGTTCATCGAGGACTGTACCAGCAACTTCCCCGCATACGCTGAAGTGATTCGCCATTATTCCCCAGACGTGGTAGCTCATCGATGCGGTATCAGCGTTGAAGATTTAGAAACAGCAGCTCGCTACTGGGGTGAATCACAGCGGGTACTGTCGATGTGGTCAATGGGTGTCAATCAATCATCGGAAGGTACGGCTAAAGTCAGAACCATCATTAATTTGCACTTAATGACCGGACAAATTGGTAAGCCTGGATCTGGACCTTTTTCCTTGACCGGTCAGCCAAACGCGATGGGAGGACGCGAAGCTGGAGGTTTAGCACAGTTGTTACCCGGTTATCGCACCGTGAAAAATCCCCAACACCGCACAGAAGTTGAGGAATTTTGGGGACTCAAACCAGGGCAAATTTCCCCAAATCCCGGTTTGTCGGCGTGGGATATGATTACGGAATTAGAAAACGGTAATGTCGGGTTACTGTGGATTGCAGCGACTAATCCGGCTGTGAGTATGCCAGATTTGGAGCGGACAAAGAAAGCATTGTGGCGATCGCCTTTTACAATCTATCAAGATGCCTATTATCCCACAGAAACCGCAGCTTACGCTCACGTCCTCTTACCCGCAGCCCAATGGGGTGAAAAAACTGGCGTGATGACAAACTCCGAACGAGTAGTCACGTTATCTCAAGCATTCCGCACACCGCTTGGGGAAGCGAAAGCAGATTGGGAAATTTTTGCGGAAGTTGGTCGCAGGTTAGGTTTTGAGAAAGAATTTGCCTTTACAAATTCAGGTGAGGTATATACTGAGTTCGCGCAACTGACTTGCGATCGTCCTTGCGATATGACAGGTATGAGTCACGAGCAATTACAGACCGAAGGTGCGACTCAATGGCCCCATCCAGAAAAGAAACCTGAGCCGATATATATAGATTCTGATACAGGTGTTATCGGTTTTGAAGAAAATACAGACGCGATTAATCGCGTCTCTACAAGTTTAAATTCCAAAAGACTCTACACCGATTTCCGCTTTCATACTCCTGATGGACGCGCTCGATTTGCAGCATATCACTCGCGGGGACTGGCAGAACCACCAGACCCTGATTATCCCTTTGTGCTAACTACTGGGCGACTTTACGGACATTGGCACACTCAAACCCGCACCGGACGAATTGACAAAATTAAGCAGATGCATCCCGAACCGTTTATTGAAATTCATCCTCGTGATGCAGCTAAGTTAAATATTACAGATAATCAGTGGGTAGAAGTGCGATCGCGTCGGGGAAAATCCAAATTTCCGGCAAAAATTACAAGAGCGATCGCACCCGGTACAGTCTTTGTCCCCATGCATTGGGGTGCGCTGTGGGCAGAAAATTCCGAAGCAAACGCCCTTACCCATCCAGAATCTTGCCCCGACTCACTCCAACCAGAATTAAAAGCTTGTGCTGTACAACTAGTGCCAATTACTGTTAATACCTTGCCTAACCAAGTGTCATTAACTAGTGGAGTTGTTACTTAAAGCACCCACAGAATAATGTCAATTCTCAACTGGCGTGTCGGGTAAGCTGCTCCACTCATTCCAAGAACCGTCGTAATTGCGTACATTCTCATAGCCCAGCAAATACTTTAAGACAAACCAAGTATGCGAGGAGCGTGCCCCAACTGCACAGTAGGTTATCACTTGCTTATCAGGAGTGATGCCCTTACTGTTGTATAAAGCATACAGTTCTTCGGCTGATTTGAAAGTATCATCTTCGTTCAAAGCTAATTCATAAAAAACATGAATAGCATTGGGAATGTGACCGGCACGCTCAGTTTTTTCTGGTGGCTTCATCATGAATAATTCGCCACAATACTCTTGGGGTGTACGCACATCCACTAAAACGGAGTCTATGTTAATTGCTGCTTGCACCTGCTGTTGCAGCGCTCGGATACTTGTATCGAAATTCTGCACTGTATATATTGTTGGCGTGATTGTGGGGGTTTCAGTAGAAAGAGGGCGTTTTTCGAGAAGCCATTTTTTGCGACCACCATTCATTACTCGTACATCGTTATGCCCGAATACTTTTAGGAACCAAAAGGTACAATGGGCACCAGCATTATGGTTGCTATAAATAATGATGGTTGTATCATTTGCAATACCTGAGCGTGCAAGCAGTTCTGACAATGCCGAAGAATCGAAATTGAAACGGTAATCGGGTTGCATGATGGTGGTAAATGCGTTCCAGAAGACGGCACCTGGAATATGACCAGAGTTATAAGCAGTGATATCCATATCCGCTTCAATAAGACGCACTTTGCGATCGCTCAAATGTTCAGCAACCCATTGAGTATCTACCAGAACTTCAGGATGAGCGTAATTCAAGATAATGACTCCTTATTGTCTGAAATATCAACAGCATTTGATGCAAACAGCATCTGCCGCACACGATGAACTAAAGTTGTAGAAACAGAGAACAGCGTGAATCCGATAAGTGGGTGGAGTACTGCCAAAGGAAAAGGCGAATTTAGGTGAATTGTGAGAAATTGCAGTCCCAGTAGTACTGCCATACTGGCTGTAAGGCTTTGCACTCGTCGGGGAAACTCAATCAAGAACACCCATAAAAGCAGAATCGCTGTCAGTCCACCGTATCCGCGTACTAGCCAAACATGGATGTTCCACCACTCAGGGTTGTGAAAGAATGCTAGTCCTACCGTCAACACTTGGGCAACTAGGCAGAGATTGAAAAGCGTGGCTACCCAATAAAAGCCAATTTGAAACTTGCGTACAGATGGCTGTACGCTATCAAAGTTAAAATCTATGGTCATGATTGATGATTCTTGGGGGAAATTAGGACTAATACCAATTTCAAAAATGAAATAGACAAATGGATTGTTGAAACCCTTGCATAGCAACAACTTTACAATCCAAAACCTAAAATCCAAAATCTAAAATCGTATAAGCCTGATGTTTCCGTGAATGTTTTGATCGCAACAATATCTATACTAAGAACAGCCAGCTATCACGGCTAGTCCTCGAACGAGTACTATAAGCAGTAATGATGACAAATTCGTTGCAGTCTTTATTTGAAGCAATAGCTCATGCTAGTGATGAGCAAGAATTACGGCTGCACGTCATGGTTAAAGTCAGTGAATATTTTGTTGCCGAACGTTGCAAGCTTTTTTTATTTAATGAGCTTCCCGCTAGCCAGACAAATATTCCGGGCATGATGAAATTGGCTTTATCTTTAGAACATAATCCGGTCTTGCGCTACGTAGTCGAGCATCATGCTCCAGTTCATGAAGAATTGTTATTACCTTCTGGTATTTGGAAGACTATATGCTCGCGCTTTGACCACGGGCATGTGATGGCTGGACCAATTATCAGTAATGGTCGTCTTGTTGGCGGAGTTGGCTTTACTCGCGTTCGAGGTTCTTCTGCTTTTAATGTTCACAATCTTGCCGATTTAAGTGCGCTGTGCCTGCATCTATCAACCAAGTTAGCAACATTATGGTCGCAACCCACACAATTGAATTCTTTAGCAATTAATCGCTTAACTAAGCGTGAAATTCAAATTGCTGAATTAGTAGCACAAGGGCTAACAAATGCTGAAATCGGTACAGCCCTTTGGATTACAGAAAATTCTGTTAAGCAAGCATTAAAACGAATATTTCGGAAGATTGAAGTTTCATCTCGTGCTGAATTAGTAACGCGGCTTTTTTCAAACACAAGGCTTTTTCAATCCAAGTAACAGCGATGAAAATCGCAGGCAAAGATGTAACAAGAGCGATCGCACCCGGTACAGTCTTTGTCCCCATGCATTGGGGTGCGCTGTGGGCAGAAAATTCCTCTTCAAACGCTCTCACCCATCCAGAATCTTGTCCCGACTCACTCCAACCAGAATTAAAAGCTTGTGCCGTACAACTAGTGCCAATTACTGTTAATACCTTGCCTAACCAAGTGTCATTAACCAGTGGTGTCGGCTGACATAATTACCACCTCTGGTGACAATCTAACGCATTTCTTAACGAAAGTACACATAAAATACAGGGCGGCTCAAAGTCGTTCTGTATTAATCAATATTACGCATTCAAATAATCATTATCAACTGCCACCCGGAGAATGATAAGCTGCTAGACATACACCACAATATGTTTGGCGATCTGGGGAATTGGTGAATATTTCATAGTCAATAGTTTTTGTAACTATTGATTATTGACTATTGACTGTCTCCTAGTTTGAGATATGGAAGACAAGAAAAAAGCGCCTTCTAAATACAAAGCGCGAATTGGTAAGGCATCCTCTTTCCATCCTATAGATTTATCTATGGGGTTTTTCTTTTTTCTTTTTGCTTTTCACTTTTTACTTCATAGGGGGGTGCAGAAGATGTGGAAGCTATTCAGGCAATTTAAAGAAGCTACCAAAGATGACAACTTTATGCACCACATTGAAAGCATAGAGGTGATAGTTTCCAAAGTTTTATCTGTTGCGATGGTGCTGGTAATTTTAGTAGCGATTTTTGACTTGGGAGTGCTTCTGATTAAAGAACTTTTTACAACAGCATATGGTGAAATAAACAGAACATTATTTAAAATATTTGGTTTATTTCTAAATATTTTAATTGCTTTAGAAATATTAGAAAATATCACAGCTTATCTGCGAAAACACGTTGTTCAGGTCGAGTTAGTTATTGTAACTTCTTTGATTGCTGTATCCCGGAAAATTATTATACTCGATTTAGAAAAAACCGATGGAATAGAAGTAATTGGGTTGGCAATTGCCATTTTTGCTTTATCAATAAGTTATTGGATTATTCGTTACAGTAATTCTAAATCAAAAACTTAAATCATAGCTTGAATATTATGGCAGTCTTCTTTGAATTTGAGGCAGATTTTGTTGAATCTCTACGTTGCATTCCTATGCAAGTGCGCTACAAACTCGATACGTGTGGTATCAAGCTGAAATTATCTGATTGGAGCCAAATGACTCAAGTTGAGCGTGAAGCTTTAGTTGAATTACCTTGCACCACAAAAAGCGAAATTCAAGCTTACCGCGAGTATCTTGAGAATTTGATTTTACAACGCAACGGCAAACCAGCGTCAACATTGTTTATCGAGCCTCATCCAGCATGGATGGATGCGACTAATGTACCAGATAGCCTTCAGCAAAAAGCTCAAGAAATAGGTACAAGCATCACACCCCAACAATGGGCGAATTTAACTGAGTTGCAGCGGTTCTCTCTGCTGAAACTCAGTCGTCCAGGACATGAAAACGAAAATTTCCCGAAAGCGATCGCGGAATTTCATCTGATTTAGTTGTACTGTCTACCCTGCCTGTAGTCCGGATGTGCGTCTTGCAAGCGGTATCTACGTGGATATCCCGGTTGATGAGGCAATAGTTGATGGTAACTTAGTAACAGCACCAGCTTGACCTGCCCATCCCCGCTTTCCGGCGCAGAATTCCTCAAACTACTTGGCATTGGTACATCTAGAGATGGCACTCTTTTAATTAAGCGTTAGCTGAACTTTCTTTGAAGAAGGTTCGCCTTAGTCTACAAGTCTTGGGATAGTCACTGGTCAGGCACATGACAACGAAAAAAGATAAGATACCAGCCTTCACACAAGCGCTGCACGACACGAATATGAATAATCCCAAAACAAGGAAGCGGATCTTTTTTTTGCGGTCTCCCCTCAGCGGTTAATCGTCAATGAAAAAAAGAACTTACGACTGATTATTGTAAATTTTATATGTTTTATATTTTTCAATACAATTATTCTTGATCAACACTACTAATATTTAATAAATTGCCATAAATTTAATTTTTAATAGGGTGCTTGAAAGCAAATAACCTATGAACTCTACTTAATATACCTAACCAACAAGTGGGCACAGAATCACCTTAGATAGCCATAATGCTTACCTGTCTTAGGTAAAACTGTTTTTAATTGTGATTTATAAATTTATAATTCTTTAACAGTAAGTGAGGCTATATTGTATTTAGCAATGCTGCTGTTGATGTGGCTACGGTTAAGTCCTGCTGCCAAATAATTTCTAGAATTAATTCAGAAACGAATTCTAACTCGATGACAGGCAAAAACGGAAGACATAATGCTTTTCTGCGGCTAGTGTCTGGTAATGGAGCAGCTTTTGGGTCAGCATCTGGCTACTTGCTGCCTACCAGTAAAGACGCGGTAATTGGACGCGATCCCAACTGTCAAGTTGTCTTCGATGCCATGATGTATCGGATGGTATCTCGTCGTCATGCGGTGGTTCGTCCCATCTCTTCAACCGCAGATGCTAGATACAGCTGGGTAATTTGTGACTTGAATAGTGCCAATGGCACTTACTTAAATGGAAAACGCTTGCAGGGTACTCAAGAATTGCAACCAGGCGATCGCATTACTCTGGGTTATGATGGTCCAGAATTACTTTTTGAGTACGAACTCATCCCTCAAGCAACGGTGATGTCACAGCCAAATGTCACACCACTTCCGCCGGCGGCAACTCCTTTGCACACGCTGCAAAAACCAGATTCAGTTAGCTTCACGCAACTGTTTCCGATTATTTCTACTGGCAAAGATTTAACTCGTAAAGCTTACCTTATACCGGGAATTCTTACTGTAGTATTCGTAGTGTTGATGTTTGCTACGGTAGGTCACCCGAAAGCCAATCAAGTTATTGTAGCGACTTACATAGCTTTTGCTGCTTACTATTTTGTCTACCAACTTTGCGGCAAACAGAAGCCTTGGTGGGTATTACTGGGTTCGGCTTTGAGTACAACGCTGATTTTGCTCAGTCCCGTGTTGGATATATTTATCTTCGTGTTTCGCGGCATTTTGCCTGGTAACTTAGCCTTAGCTCAAGACTCTACAACCTTCACAGAGTTACTGGTGCGTTACTTTTTTGGCGCCGGGTTAATGGAGGAATTACTCAAGGCGTTGCCGATACTGGGGGCGTATGCGATCGCACTCTTTTTACCCTCGCCTTGGCGGGAACGTATCGGCGTTTGGGAACCTCTCGATGGCATTCTTCTGGGAACTGCTTCTGCCGTGGGCTTCACTTTGTTGGAAACTCTTGGACAGTATGTGCCAGATATTACTAGTAATGCAGCGCAACAGGCGGGTGTAGAGGCGGCAGGTCAACTGGTGGGTTTGCAACTGTTAATTCCGCGAATTTTAGGCTCTGTTGCCGGACACATGGCTTACAGTGGGTATCTAGGGTATTTTATCGGGTTGGCTGTTCTCAAGCCCCGTAGGAGTTGGCAGATTCTGCCAGTTGGTTATCTTAGCGCCTCAGCACTCCACGCTTTGTGGAACACAACAGGATCTATCAACGCCTTACTTTTGGTGGTTGTTGGGGTGTTGTCTTACGCCTTTTTGATGGCAGCAATTCTCAAGGCGCGGGCGCTATCACCAACGCGATCGCAAAATTTCGCTACCCGCTTTCTCGGACCAAAATAAGAGATGGGTAACGATCTTGCAGGGGGGACAAAGTAGCAATTTTTTGAATTTGGGATTGATTGGATGCTTTGCCTACAAGGGGGGACGTTTGTTAAACTCCTATCATCTTTTATTTCTTTGGGTAGATGAGGGTAGTTTTGCAACTGGCATATGTTGTGTTTAAACTGCGATAGTTATACCTTTTGGAAGATAATTAAAAAATTCTGACACTAGCAAGACAAACGCCACTTGTAGGCAAAGCTACGAAAGCCGCCTAAAAGAAATCAAACCAGAAAAAAGAAGTATGAATTTAGGTTTCTGACTGAAAGCTGTTTAATTGAGTAAAGGCATAGTAAGCGATCGCCAAACTAACTTTTGCTTGCTCGATTTGAGATAAAGCTGTCCACTCTCGATTGTCGATGTTACTGATGGCAGCTACGTTTTGCGGTTCGCTTCCTCGCATCGCGTAGCCGAAAGGACGAGCTAAGACCAACAGATCCTCAGATCCCCAAGTGGGTAGTACAGACTGAACACACTCTACCAGTTGGTCACCAATTGATTGCTCGCTGAAAAATATCTCAGATGCTTTTTGGGCGATCGCGTTTAGCCAGCCTTGTGGTACACTGCCAGCAAAAGCTGAATGTAAACTTTCTTGAAGATTAGCTAAAGTAGCATTCATTGTATTACACTTGTAGTGTGAGCAATGGGAAATTTCCGACCAAAGTGTGTCAAGTTGACTATAAAAAGCTTGCGAGCTTGTCAGTTCTTCATCGAGCAAATCCGCAGCGAACTGCTGTTCTAGTTCGCGAAAATAGCTTTCTGACTCCTCATCAGCCAGATTCCAAGGATAAGTAGCATCCTCAGGTTCCAGCAGAGCTGACAACAACTCTAAATCGTATTCAGAGGGTAAGGGATGGAAAGTTTCGGAACCGTTAATTTGTTTAGCCATTTTTCGTCTCCCGATTGATTAATTAGCGGTATTGACAGCTACAGCTGGAAGAATCTCATTTCCGTAAAATAAATTGGATTTATTTGCGGATGAAAGCTGGTTTTTTCGGCTAAGTCATAGTGGCACAAATTCTATTTATTTGTTATGGACGATTGAGGTTCTTCCGGGAAAGAAACGAATAAATAAATTCACACTTGAAAAGAAAGCATTTTCTTTTTATTTCCCATTCCCCATGCCCCATTTTCTTGATTGAAGACGGCAGCTTAAGAATCTTCAATCATGAATTGCCAAGTTTCACCTTGAGAACTACCAAACTTTAACTGCATTCCCGATTTTAAGGGGACTTCCTCGCGGAGGATTTGTTGCCAACCCTTAGAACCTAAAATCCACGTTCCGAACCTAGACAAATCTTGTAGGTGATAAGTTCGCCCCAGAGTAGCGCCCCGGAAATTATTCCGGGAAAATATTTCAGCGTGATGCCCGGAAACAGACGGTTCCGGGATCACAATATGATTGCCTTTTGTGCGACCGATGCGGGTGACACCAGTTTGCAATAACCAGGTTGCACCTCCCTCAAGCGATCGCAAACTGGCGATAGGAATCGACGAAGGTATACCGGGGATCGCTGTTTCTGGCAGTTCGGTAATACCTTCATCAAAGCTTTTAATCAGTTCGCCATTAAAATTGGGATGCAGGTAGAGAACTGGTAAAGTCCAAGCTGGTTGATTGAACTTATAAATTGTTAACAGATGTTGCCTTGCCTCTGCCACAGCTTCATCAATTGACAAGCGCCTTCGCAAAGCTTGGGCAAAAGCTTGAATAAAACTCAGACTTTCGTCATCGCGGATATTGTCGCGCATTGCCAAAACCGCCGGAACACCATGACGAATCAGCACTTCTGCCAAACTGCTAGAAGGTATAGCTTGACGATTCACAGCAGCTGGTTGTGCCCCCCAACAGGCATTAAAAACCGCCAAGTTTACATTATTGCGAGTCAATACTTGCGCCAATTCTATGCCATTGAGAGTCCTGCCTGGTTGCAAAAACAGTAACCCGCCATCTGGTGCTGGCAGACCATGACCAGCATAAAACAAGACGTTATATGCTTTGGTTTCTAGCTCTTGAATCAACTCCTGTGGAGTTGGTTGCAAAAGTGTAGTCACTACGCAGGGTGCATATCCTTGAGAATAATTGCCGACTACAGGACTATCGCAAAGAGTTTTTTTAAGAATAACCGCTTCTTCTTCGAGTTGTAGTTTCTCGTCATATCCCAAAACTAGCAGAATGTTTAAAGCTGCATCTGTTCGCAACAACGGCAGAGGGTCTACTTCCATAGTTGTGCGACTAAATAACACTTGTTGACTTAGAGAAATTGCGGGTTGACCAGCTTCGCGCTGCATAATTTCCCAAGGTAGGGCGATGAGGTTTGGGTCGCGAATTTCCAATCGCAAGCGCAAAGGTGTATGCTGACCCATAGCCATGCCTTGACTGCGTTCGAGACTACCAAGAATAGATCCGTCAAATACCCAGCGCCACAGATTTATTCCTAAGTTTTGCATCAAACGGCTAGTGTAAGGACCGGGGGTTTGACCAGAAGGGGGTGAAACCAAGTCGATTGGAAGTGGATTTGTACTGGGTGGAGGCGTTGAGCCTGGAGGAAGATCCAAGCGACCATGACCAGCAAACATTTCCTGCCACTCAATCCATGCTTGAGTCAGGTGTGGCGACCATACACAGTCATGGTGAGCATTGCCTCTGGGATCGGGAGCGTTGACCACCCAAATGGCGAAGTTGTCAGTACCAGTGTTGACGAGACGGGCGATCGCCAGGGTCAGGGATGGCATGGATTCATTCAACTAAAAGGTTAAATCAAATAATTTCAAATAACAATTTTACAAGGTGAAAATTTCTGCCTTGCTTATTTTTTATGCTAATTCTTCCCTCTATTATTTCAGGTTTTTTTAAAGTTTATCGGTTATTTGACTGTGACCTTTTTGGTGGAACTTGATCTTCAAGTAGAGATGCAGGGGTAGACGGAGTCAACGAATCCTCTACAGGCAAAGGTTTAACTTCCTTAAGCGGCTGACATTGACCTGTTGCGCCCGGTTTGGAGATGGTGGGATTCGATTGCCCAAGTTGGGACAATTTAATCCATACCTTTTCCCCCTTTACCACAGGTTTAGCAGCAGTGGCTGAGGATTTGGCGTTGGATGGTTTTCGTGATGCTTGTGGAGTATTCTGATTTGGTCGAGTCGCTGCGCTGTTAGCTGAACATATTTGCAGTTGCAGTACAGAGTCTTGAAGTTCCGGAATTGGTTGTTTGCCGATAACTTGCAAAACACTGCCTTTAGGCACATTGATTACTGCGTTTGGGGCTTCGGGGGTCGTGTTGAAGGCTATTTGTTGAGTACTGGTAATCTCTGAACCAACATTTATGTCAAGCCGTGCTTGTCCAGGTGCAGTGGCAACAGTCGGATCGATGCCCTCCACCCGTTTAGGTAGAGTAATACCAGGAATTGATAGCGATCGCCATTGCATTGCCAAGTAGCCCAAAAAACCGGCTCCCGTAACCAATAGTAAGATAATTCCCAACTGTAACGGCGCTTTGGGAAGTTTACCTGGTTTAGTGTCTGGAATTACTTGGGTTTTTTGGTTGGGACTACTTAAAACTGTGCCTTGACCCAATGCGGTGGGCGCGTAATCAGCAGCTTTGACTGTGGAACGTTCCGGAATGACTGCTGTAAGGTTTGAGTGTGGTTCGGAGTATTTGACTTGACAGTGTACTAAAGCGATCGTGACATTATCGTGTCCATTTTTGGTGTTAGCAATTTCCACTAACCGATTAGTCACCTTTACGACATCTGTCTCCCCAGTAAGAATCGGCAATATTTCTGTTTCCCAATATTCCTCCACTCGGTCAAAGTCGCTCAAACCATCGGAACACAGCAGGAAAATACAATCTTCGTCAAGGATAAACCGCTGTGCCGTAGGATGCAATGAGACACTGGGACTCATTCCTAAAGCCTGCACCAAAGAACCAGAAGCACCTTGTTGCACCGCCTCGCGGTAGATGGCATAGCCTAGCCGCACCTCGCGGGAGGCGACATCATCGTCAAGGGTAACTTGATAACAGCCGTGGCGTGTAATCCAGTAGGCGCGACTATCACCAACGTGGGTAATATACATCTCGTGTGCCACAGGCAACGCCATCACCAGAGTTGTCCCCATGCGCTGACGCCCTTGGCGATTTTCGCTGTCGTTGCGCTGGCTGATTTTATCGTTGGCAACTGCTGCTGCCAATTCTAAGTCTGTAAGCAGATTTGTGGGAATTATGTCTTCAGGGGGAAGTTTTATGAGATGCTGTACTTCTTGCTGAATCGTTTCAATCGCCAAATTTGATGCTACATTGCCGCCCTCGTGTCCGCCGATGCCATCACAGACAATGGCTAAAGCTGTAGAGTGAGGTGGTTTGCTCAAAATAGTGCCACCGGGGGGGTAACAGGCATCTTCGTTGCGTTGGCGGCTTGGACCCGTGTCAGTTTTTGTGACAATGTTAATCGTAGGTGTTTGCGTTCGCCCTACGTCAGCCAGTCCTTTATCTAAAACTTCTATTAAATGTTCACAGGAGTTGATTTCTCCCTGAATCAAAGAACGACAAATTTGCTTGACCAATTGGGCTATGGCTGGTTTTGCCGAACCGCATAACTGCTGCCAAAATTCACCTAATTGAGTTAACTCCGGTGCTGTTGAAGAATCTACACGCAATTCCAACAAGCGCACTAACGATCCTTCTACCCGTAATAAATCGGGTTCGAGTAAGCTAGAGGCGACACCTTCACTCGCCAAAGGTTCCCAAAGTTGAGCTATTTGCCACAGCCAATTTAGTTGTCGCATTGATGTAACATCACCCCAAGCAGTAAGTAGCTGGCTGCACAGCTGTACTTGGTTGGGTGTGCCATTGTCGTAAATCGGCGGTTTTTCTAAAAGTAATATTTCTCGCTCTTGATGCCCATCAGTTAGCGGCAGCACTCCATATAGCTGCGGAATGTGTAAGCGGTAGGGAATCAGTCGCAGATAAGGACTGATTGCCTGTGATTCTAACTCAGGCGCTTGGGGTACTAAACCAGGTTTAGTATCTAAAAGAAGTGATTGCCTGATAACTAAATAGCGATCGGCTAATATTTCTCCACTGTTACCCACACTTCCCTCATCTCCCACAGCCCAGACGTAACGTTTCGGTAAGGGCGTGCGGCATTGCTGGCAAAACTTGTGGGTTAAGGGGTTGGGAGCCTGACAAAGTTCATTTGGGCAGTACAGCGTTGCCGCGTCATTTTCCATAATTTTCGCACTGATCAGCGATTGGCAATTTCTTCAGCATTGGCAGCGGCACTCTAGACCGCTCATGTTTTTTTAACTCGACTTATCCAATTTTGGATCATGATTCGTGGCGGAAGCCACCGGGCGCTAATACTTATTTACCGATTCCAACAAACACGCTCCTAAGTCAACCCTACAGCCTGATCATAGCTGCTCTGGCTCAGTGACTTTCCATTGCCACAGCTATCCAACCCTGTCACCGAATCATAACCTGACTACAATGCAGTTTGCTTTTGAGGAATTACGCCATCAAAAAGAGGCAGACAATGCTGGTATTTCTTTAGTTTATAAGTAGGTGGACATCAATTAACCTTAATTAAGCCTAAAGACAGCAAATAGTTAGCCACTGATTGGTAATGGCAGGCTTATAGCAATTAGCTGGATGCGACACCCACAACTTGAGTTTATTACCATGTGCGCTACTTGTAACCGATTGACACGTTTAATTTCCCCAAAGTGTAATGGAAGATAACCCAATACGGTTCAGTTAGGCTCAAAAAATAAAATTGTCTAGGTTGGGGAGCCAGCGCTACATCCGGGAAACCCTCCGGAGGCGAGGAGCGTTTGAGGAACGAAACCCAACGTTTTTAAGCATTTGTTGGGTAACAGTCTGGTTCAACCCAACCTACGATTATTCTTAACTAAACTGTATTGAATGATAAACCTCTTGCGATCGCCTCTTTTCTGAAAATGAAAACATATATAAACACAGATAAATTATCTGTGTTTGCAAATACCTAATAGCTGTATTTTTACAATAAATCTAATAACTGGACTTGGGAATAATTGGACTTTGGACTAAATCTAAAGGTTTATCTAGCCTAATTGTGATGAATTCAGTATTATCAGGTTGCCCTGGATTACGACCGATAGTATCGGCATAATTGTTGTCGTTAATCACTAGCAGTGTTCTGGCATCTATAGGCAATACGTTCTCGATTGTCACAAAAGGAAATGTAAATATACCATTTCTAGTACCGTCCTTACCAATATTTTTGGGGTCGGAGATTTTGAGCAAATCTACTAGCAATTCCTTTTTAACAAAACTCTCTTTATCTATATTTGTAATGTTAATTTTGTAAAGGCGTTTGAATTGAGCAGGCGTTTTAAAGGCTGGGTTGTTAGGGTCGCCTTGGTTATTATCGCGCTCGATGACAATAAATTCATTATCATTAATCGCAGTTAGGTCACCAATTGCATAACTAGGGTTTTCCAAGCGATAGGAGAAAACTTTACCGGTGTACTTTTTAGTTGCTAAATCAAATTCATTAATTAACAGGCGATCTCTGTCGAGAAGCCGCTTCTCTTCTCCTGGCGGAGACGCTACGCGAACGAGAGGCTTGTCTGCGACACGCTCCGCGAACGCCAACGCGTCTACGCGCCGAGGATCATCCTTTAATGCCCCTTCTAACATTGCATAAAGCTTTGTGCCACTGCTGTTAAGTGCCATGCCTTCAAACCCCTTAGAACCGCCAAGATTGGCAGCAACTTGTGCTTGCTCGTTAGGTAAGTTGGCAAATTCTGGATTATCGGGAGATTTCACAAAATTTAACTTACCGATTGCCAGAAAGTTAGGCAAGGGAATGGGAGAATCCAGCAATTCACCATTTTGTCCTACATGTAGCAAAAACGGACCAAACTCGTCTCCTATCCAATAAGTGCCATCACTGACTCGGCGAAACGATTCCGTATCAAAATCTCCTCCCGTCAGCAAGCGATTTTTGGCGATCGCTAAACTGACTGGGATGCTGCTACCTGGATAAACCTTGAGCGAGGCAACTATTGGGAAGTTTACTTGACTTTTTTGGTCATTTAGCTCTATAAAGCTTTGGTGATTAAAGCTTTTAAGTCTTTCACCAGTTTGCAAATTAACTGCGAAAACTTGACCCATGGCAAAATCCGGTTCTACTGCGTATATACGCAGCACGTTGTCAGGTGAATTCGCTTTGGAACCGAAACCGTTATCGGAAATTACCAGGTAAGTGCCGGCTTTCGGTCCTGCTATAACACCAGAAAAGCCCTGCACAGGTTGTGCATTGATAAAAGGAACGGTACGATTTGTCTTCTTGAATTGACCTGATGTTGAACCAGGGGCAAAGGTATCGGCTGGTAAAATAGCGCGTCCCACCAGTTCGGCAGCGAGTGTCTGGAAGTTGAGTAACACTGGCAAAATAATAGCAGGCGTAAAAATTAGCCTGCTAGCCAAAAATCTAGTCATTGGTCAAGAGTCAATAGTTAATGGTCAATTGTCAAAAGTCAATAGTCAACCGTCAAATAACTCACCGACTATCGACTAATGACTCTTGACTATTTTCTAATGTTTGTCTTCTTGGGCTGCGACTTGAGAAAGTCCCATGCTGTAGTTAGTGACTCGTGCAGTGAGATTGTAGCTGATTTCGCCTTTTTGTAGGAGCGATCGCATATAATGCTCCAAATCTGACCCTATGCGGCGTAAGTTGTAGTCTGTCAGGTCTGCGCCAGTAGATGCTTCTACCAGTTCATCAAACTTGCGATAGACCTGTTGCAGCGCATCTTCATTCCAGTTGAATTCGTTGTCTGGGTCAACATCCAACGTTAAGACCTGATTGCTAGGAACTAGTTCACCATCCGAGTCAATTTCTCCGGCGAAAATGCGGATATGCCGGGTTGTGGACTTGAGCAGCATTGGGTTGTCCATAAAACGGTGTAAGATTTGGGTTGATTACACTGAAATCATTGTAGACGCTCTGCGATCGCTTGAATGTTTTCAATTTTCATTTTTACGGCACACGCTTACTGCCTCAGGATTGAAAATCATGCCTATAAGGGTAGCGTCAGCCATAATTTTGCCTGCCTTAATTATTAGTCCTGCTTCTAGCTAGAGTAAAGTTCACCCTTAGCGGTATTGCGGAAAAAGATGTGGGCTTGTTCTGTGTGAGAACAAGCGAAGTTTTCCCCAGGAACAAGCGCGGCTATGATAGGTACACAGTTTTCATATCTGGGGGAACCGCCTTTAGAACGCTTTTTTCGGTCTGCTAATCAAACCAAAGTGACAGTCGCTTGCTTTTGGTACTTGTCAGGCTGGGAAAAGACCACAGTGAGGCACTCAGATGGAATAATTGGATCGGTGTCTATGTTGTCCAAAACAAAAATTTTATTTTTTGGGAAAAACACTCGCTAAAATTGGGCAGGCTTCTCAGGAGCAAAGATGCTTCTGGTTCGTCAGATCCGCCAACGCGAACACAGGTCCGGGCGCTTTCACACTTGGCAGATTCGCGATTGTCGGCATCGTAAGAGCGAAGTGCCTGAAAAAATCTTCTCCCAAAGGGAGACGCTGCGCGAAGAGTGTTTTTTTCAGATTTGGAGTGCCCTAACCTGTGTCTGCTCGGTACAAATTGGTTTCCTACCCATCCATTTTGCCCAATGCGTGGATAACTTTAATGAAACCGCAATAATTTTTCTCATAAATGCCTCGTTTGTCTTCTCATGAAAAAATCGTACATCTAGTAATTTTACGGAATTATGCTATAACAACGTCAGACTATAATTATCTAAGAAAAATTCAGCGGTTTTACCTAGGTGAAACTACCATTTTTCTAGTAAAAATGCAAACTGTTATTGACGTAAAGATAAAGTTGATGTAAAAACCTTTAAAAAGCTCACACAACTTCTTACAGAAACTTTATTGTATAGAATCTTAAAAACTGAATAATAGTTATGGCTTGTCTGAACCGCATCTGGCGCTGGAACATGAAAATCTAGACACTGAAAGTCTAGCTAGAAAAAAACCAAAGGAGAGTGCAATGGAATACAAATGTTATGGATGAGGAAAAATTCTAAATTCAGACACTTTGGATTCAAAAACAATATAAAGAATTTTTGTTGGAAATATAACTGCTCACTCTGATGACCACCAAGTAAAGGAATCCTAAACACTATGAACTCCAAAGCCTTGCCATGTCAGGTAAATAATATCGAAGTAGGTGTTTATGAGTGCGAAATCCATCTCAAGTTCCGAATGATTGAGGAAAAGAGTCTATTAGGAGATCGCGATCAACTGTTGCAGGTGCTGCTAGAGGCTTTAACTGAAGGCTCTGACGAATTTTTGGAGACTTTGCAAGCATCTGTCAAGGCTCAGGAAGTTTCTGAATTTAAAGCCTCACCGCAAATGCGACGCCAACTAATGCGCTTGCGTAACTCTACTGAAAGTAATCCATAGTTAAGTTTGTAATTAACTTTTTTAATTTCAGTAGTGGCAAATCGTGTATCGGGCAGAAAATCGTAAATTTTTTTTAAGTTGGCTTATTTGCCTATTTACGCTCACTTTGGAGTTGGCTTGTGTAACCTGACCCCACTCTTTCTTGAAGCCGCCCTTAGTTGGCGTTTAAGAAAAGCCGCGATCGCATCTACAGTAGCCCTCACCCTTTGCACTACGGATATAGTTGGGTGCCTACTAATGAAGTTATGCCTTGCTTCTTTGGGGGTTACGGTTTTTGAAGATGTATTTTCCAGGGTAATTGCTCAATCCAGTATCCTCCTGCGATTTGAGGAGGTAATCGCTAATAACCGTTTTTGTTACGTATCCGACATCTAAAGTCCATGAAATACTGGGATGTCTGTTTTTTGTAAGTTTTACGTAATTCTTGAATGGCTATGGCTGGAAGCAAATTCCGCCGGGTGCATTTAACCGGTTTTTTATTCTCAACAAAACAGGGATGCCAATTTTCCAGTAGTCAATAGTCAGTTGTCAATAGTCATTTGTCCTTTTTCCAAAACTAATGACCCTTTGGGTGACGCTCAAGAGCGTCGAAATGCGCGAACGCTTTCCACCACATGCGCGGAGTAGCGGGAAACCCGCATTCTTCGCAGTGGTTCACCAATGACTAATGACAAATAACTAATAATATCAAGTCCGCATAATCGCTTACGATAAAAGTAGGGAGTGCAAATATGACGTA
>CAXTNZ010000029.1:0-31530 GCA_964245695.1 uncultured bacterium
ATGGTAAGGCGATTAGCATAAAATCTTACCCTCAATAACTTTTCAAACATCCTCTAATACCAATTTAATATGAAGCTGCATAGAAAAGAGCTTCTAAAATAAAGTTATAAGAAGAGACTGACATTACCTGCTCAGATGTAAGTTGATCAAACAGTTGCCCAATGCGATCGCGTAAATTTTGTAAAGAACAAAACAGTTCATTTTTGAGGGATTTTTTAAGGAACTGCCAAAGCCTCTCAATTGGGTTGAGTTCGGGAGAATGAGGTGGTTGAAGCAGAGGAATAATATTTTCAGGCCAACGAATTGCGGAGTTGGTATGAGCGGGGGCTTGGTCAATCTGTAAAATGGCATAATCTGAGCCTAATTGCTCTGATAACCAGTCTAAGAACTGTTGAAAATAATCACCGTTGAGTTTGGGGTACTCATGCTGGAAATGTTTTCCTGTCAATGGTTCAATTGCACCATAAATCCAAAAATTTTCCCGTTCCCATTTCACCTCAACAGTGGGCTTGACTCCAGAAGCAGTAATCACTTTTCCTGTGAGAGTTTTCAGCCCAACCCTAGTTTCATCCTGACACAGGTAGTGGACACACGAACCTTGTGCTAAAAGTTTCTCTAGACTTAGTAGAATGACACCGAGTTTTTTTTAAATTCAGATATCAACTGTTCGTCCTGCTTATAACTTTGGGGGCGCGGTACTTTTAGTTTCGCACCAAATCGATATCTCACCCATGCATAAACTGTTCCATACTCGATATGAAGTCCATGTTCCTGTTTCAACCATTCGACTATTGCACCGTAACTACTAAACCCTTTTCCTGTTTCCAGTTTTCCCTTGAGTGCTGCGATCGCAGCATCATTGATTTTTCGTTTTGCTCCTGCGGCTTTCTTGATTTCCAATAAGCTAGACAGTCCACCCGATCTGTACTTCTGCAACCATCTTGTCACTGTTGAAGTATCTCTAGCCAAGCGTTTTCCGATTTCTTGTTGCTCCTTTACCTGCCCGCTCTTAAGCCACCACAACATCTGTAGCTTTTCTTTCTGGTTTCCCAAAGGCGCTGTTTGTAGGCGTTTTTTTAGTTCCTCTTCGCTTTCCGCGATCTCAATCTTAAACGGGCGGCTCATGGGTATGTAAATTTATCGAGTTTGCTTCTCTCTATTATATGCAGCTTCATATTAAATTGGTATTACCTATTTGGTGCTATCTTGAAAAATGCTAATCTCGGTCGTTCCCAACTTTTGAAAGCAAACTTAACGTGTGCTAACCTTAGTGGTTCTGATCTAAGTGAAGCCAATCTGCGTCAAAGTAATTTAGACAGTGCCGATTTAAATGGAGCCAAAATTATTAAAGCCAACCTATGTGCAGCTAATTTAGAAAGAGCTAAAGGTCTAAGCGTTGAAAATCTAAAAACAGCCATCATCCATGATTTGGATACTGTACTTCCTGAAGGTATTACCTGGGCTAGTTTTAGAAAGCCAAAAACTGGCTCAGAAGTACAAAATTCATCATCTGAAATTATTCAACAGATGGTTAAGATTGAAGAAAAGGTTGAATCTGAGAGCTATTTTGATCCAGAAACTCTGTCAGATGCTAGGGAAAAAACTTTTAGAGCTATTGCTCTGCGAAAAGGGCAACGAAAGTTTCGCTCTAGCTTACTCGAAGCTTACAAACAATGTATAATTACAGGCTGTGATGTAGAACAAACACTAGAAGCAGCTCACATTCACCCCTACAAAGGAGAAGAGACTAACAAAATTTGGAATGGGCTACTATTGCGAGCAGATATCCATAATCTTTTTGACCTCTATCTGCTTACAATTGAGCCATAAGAGAATAAAGTGCATATTGCGCCTGAACTAAAAAACAAAAAAGACTACAGCGAATTTCAAGGAAAAATACTAACTTTGTCAGAAATTACAAATTCAGAGCTACGCAAAGAATTGTTAAAATGGCATTACAAACAATGCACCTGGACAAATAAAGAAGATAGCAATCCTAAATAATTTGTAAATGCTGATATCTCAGTTCTTTAAGAAACCGGGAGATTGGTTTATGAAGAGTGGAAAGTGAAAAGAAATTGAATTCTCAGATTGCTACCGAACTCAATTAAATACCCTTTAAAAAGGGGACTTTAAACCCTTACAGGGGAAAGAAAAGAAAAAGAAGTGGCGTTGCATAATTGAAGTATGAATTCAACTGTTCGCACTTGCTTTGTCCAAGGTGTAGCAATACTTCTCGGTTAAGAATTAAGCGGTATTGAGAATAGAAAAGGTGAATGGTTGAAATTTAGTTCCCATTGCTCTGTGGATTGGTTTTCTAGATGGAAACTTTGAGCGAGGTTTTTTGACTACTCTGGGGGTAGATCTGCTTTGTCTTGGAGGAATTTTTTGCTCCAAAATTTCAATAATTAGCTTGGAGAAAAAAAGGGGAGTTGCTCGTTACTGGCATCCTGAAAATCAGAAATAGCCCGTCGAATGACTTTGAGAGTACCAGTAAAACCTAAGCGCAATGGAGATATTCCAGCGTAAGTTGCTGCTTGAAACATCAAAGTGCGAACTGCATAATGTCCTAAAAGCCAGCCGTAGATTTCTTGAACAACTTCACGGGTTTTAAGAGAGGAATTGGAGTTTTGCGCCCACTGAGATGAGTTTTCAACTCATCAATAGTATTTTCTATTTCCCAACGTTGATGATATTCGTTAGCTAATCAATACTGTCCCAATCTTGTCCATTGCCTATTTAATCCCTGAACTAAATTCTTCAGGACGGTACACAAGAGAATCCGATGCCCACAAACTCATCGCTGGCAATTTTCGCTTACGTTCTTCAACACTGCCTGTCTGTGCCAAACTTTGTACAATTTTCTCCGGCGAAATCACCGTTTCTATTGCTCTCAATATCAACTCTGCTTCAACTGTTGGGGCGATGAAGGAGAAATCTTTTAGCTGCACACATCTATTGCGTAGGCGTAGCCCGTCGTAGACATCGCTATTTCAGGACAACAGCAGTTAGAGCAAGCGCTGATTCAAAAATGGAAGTCGCCGTTTAATAAAGAATGCTGGCAGCGTTGGGGACAACCGTTTGGGTAATAAATTGTAACATTTTTATCCGTGAGTCCCGCGTATGATTTTATCTTGTGGTTACAGCGCTTGTGCAACTGGGGGAATGCGATCGCTCATGCACGGATGTACTACGAACTGAAGCGCTTTTACTTTTATCTAATTCGCTGCCATGAGACGCTGATAAATGACAATGCAAACAATGAATGTATGATGATTACAAGTATATTGATTATGCTATCAATAAAGCTGTAGATTTGGGCAACCGCTACCAGGGTATGAAAAATAGATAAAGCGATTAATCCCGGTTTCAATGTTTTTTTCTCGGTCAAATCCAGCATTAAATAACTTAAAGTCCCCAAAGACAAAGCACCGCATCCTATTACCCGCAGTAAACAAATAGATAGGTCGCTATCCAGAGTAAGCAAAGTCGGAAACAAGAGAAATATACAACCAATCCCTATTTCAAAAATAGTATTGGCTATTAATAGCATTCGCATTCAGTCAACCGCACTTCAGACTCGGACACAACCAAAACATAACTTTATACGCGGGACTCACATAATGCGCGATCGCTCTTAACAATGATAACGTTAAATTAAGTATGAAACCCCACACAAGCGCACAAGAAAAAACTCAAGTTGAGAAGTTATCCAGACCACTTATCGAAAAAGTGGCGATTATTGGTGCTGGACTTGGGGGTTTGGCTGTTGCTGTAGCACTCCGGAAACTGGGGTGTGATGTTCAAGTGTACGAAAAAGCACAATATTTACGTCCGGTTGGTGGTGGCTTGGGATTGCTACCAAATGGTTTAAATTTCCTTGATGCTATTGAACCGGGCATAGTAGAAACTATCAAAACTTTAGGTTCTGAGGTGAGCACAACCGTTTTAAAGAATACTCAAGGTGAAACAATTCGCACTAACCTAGGAAGTAGGTTCCAAGATAAATACGGTCAGTCATTAATCACCGTTTGGTGGTGGCGTTTGCAGCAAATTCTTGCGTCTAAACTGCCGTCTGAGAGTATTCATCTTAACCATCGCTGCATCGGTTTTGAACAAAATGATCGTTGTGTGTCAATATATTTTGAGAATGGGGAACAGATTAGTGCAGAATTACTAATTGGAGCCGATGGTATCAACTCTGCGATTAGAGAAGCTTTAATTGGAGACGGCAAACCCCGCTATTTAGGAAGTATGTCTTGGCGTAGTGTTATCAATTGCAACCAAGAAGTACTTAATCCGGGTGAACTCGGATTTGTTAAAGGTAATCAAGAATTTATGTATCTGCTGAATGTCGGTGATGGGTATATTTCGTGGCTATATCGTAAGTTATTACCAGATTGTACTCTTTCCCAAAATATGGCTCTTGTCAAATCTAAGGTTCTTGAGCGACTAGCTGACTGGGGAGAATCATTGCGATCGCTTGTGGAAAAAACTCCAGAATCGCAAATTTGGGAGACACCAATTTGCGATCGCTTACCGCTCAACTCTTGGAGTCAAGGAAGAGTTACTTTATTAGGTGATGCAGCTCACCCAATGGCACCTGCTTTGGGACAGGGAGCAAATAGCACGTTTGAAGACGCATATGAACTAGCGTTGTGCTGTTCCCAAGCATCCAGCATTCAAGAAGCTTTGGCTACTTACTCTCAACGTCGCATCCCCCGTACACAGCTGATACAAACCCGTAGTGCATTGGGCGAAATGCGTTACTACACAACTAACACAGAGGCGGACGATCGGCAAATGCAGGAGCAGTCACAGATGAGTAGTGAAGAATTTGAAAATTGGGTTTTTAATTACAAGCCTTATAGGAACTTAATTTAATACTTTTGGCTTTAAGATGGACAAGCGCTTTCTCACTTTGTCCCTTTTGGAGAGTGGGACAGTGTTTGATTTCTTGTCGTTGCCGTAGGAGATTGCATTCTGCCGATACCAAAACTTGGTAAAGTTGTTAAAATTCTCCAACTGCTTAATCTGTACTGTAGGAAAATGCCTATTTATAGACAGCGATACGCGGATGATTGGAACGATATAGCACTTGCCATTAAAGTGGCAGCCCATTGGCGCTGTCGGCACTGCAATCAGCAATGTTTGCGTCCAGGTGAGAAGCCAAAGGAACTGACACGCTCTGAGTGGACTGTACTGACGCTCTCAGTACATCATGCAAATTTTACACCCGAAGATAATCGACCAGAGAACCATTATCCGCTTTGTTCGCCATTATGTAGAATCCACGTCGTAGAAACCTTGGTGTGACTGGCTTTTGTAAAACTCTTCTACAACGTAACCCATGAAAACTCCCTTTTAACAAAACAAAAAAATTTACAAAATTTAACTGGTATTCTTGACTCAGTACCGCACTTTTGGGAGCCTAACTATTAAAATCACTATGTCTTACGAGTCTTGCAGCCGGAGCAGCGAAAACGTAGTTGAGATGCCTGTAGAAATTGCCTACGAACTTGACAAATGGCTTCAATCGAAGTGGCGAAGAGATAAGCGATTCTACACCTTAACCCTTTGCCAAAACCTATTTGGAAAGTGGATTATCACCAAGACTTGGGGCAGTGCTGTCTATCGAGGATTCGGCAAGTCAAAAGATCTAGATTGCCTTGATTATCAAACTGGTTTAGGAACTTACTACAAGTTACAAAAACGAAGGGAAAAGCGAGGATATAGGAGAGTTGACTCAGAGTCAAGATATTGATGAATCCTGATCATCTTCCATTTTCGCTTTAGCTATTTGCCAAGATAATAGTTCATAACCTGATGAAAATTCATCGTTGTTTACTCTAACCATAATTTCTCCAAGTTGTACGGGTAAATATTTTTTCGGAACATCCTGACAGAAACCACTCTCGATAGCCTGACGATACCAACGTTCAAACTCTTCCTCAATAGGAGTCATCGATAACTGAGGAACATTAGGTTCAGCTTCATCACGAATCATTGCCAGCAAGCAAGCGCCGGGACTAGAGATATTGAAACAGGTGGATGTCTTGGCAACTCACAAGTTAGGTTTGTTGTCTGATTACAGAAATCGCACTTGACTCTAAGTTTACACAGCAATTTCTCAGAATAATCAAACTTCTTTATCTTTCCCTGATTACACTTAGGACAGATAAACTCGCCCGAATAACTTTGAAGCCAGTTCACCTGCAATGTTCCCTGAAGTGTTTGATGAATTGACACAGATGGATGCTTCTTTGTTTGACAACTGAGAGGAGTATATTTATGACACAAATCACATTCTAATTGGAATTGACACTCAGTATCTCTATAATAACAAAAATACTTCAGTTGTCCAAGGTGACAAATCGGACAAGTAAAATGCTCCTGATACTCTTTCTCCCAATTGACTTGTAGTGTTCCGTTGAGTGTTTGGTGAATTGAAACAGATGGATATTTGCGTTTACCCATTAATTCTTTTCTCCTAGGAAATGTTCTAGTTCTTCTAACCCTTGCAATCGATTTTTAATTAACACCAATAAATTATTTATCTCAGTAACCCGCCTTTCTTGTCCTATCCTTGACGCTTGTTCTAGGTCTTGTTGTAAAGAATGAAAATCAGCTGCTAACTTAGATTTATCTTCAAGTGTCACTCGATGATAAATACAACTTAGACAAGCATAGCGATTTTGACAATCACCTAACATGCTTGGACGGTGACACTCGCCTAATGGAGTACTAACTTTGAGGAGACTTGCTAATTTCTCATACCGACGCTTTCTTGTTTGAAAAGAAGTTAGGCTTCCATACATATCCACATAACCTTTTGTCTTCGCTTCTTTCTCTAACCGAGCGAGGGAACGCTGACGATAATGAGGTAGCATATCCAAAGACCCATGACCAAGTACAGCAGCAATATATTCGTCTTCTGCTTCACAATACGCCATAATGCTTGCTTTTGTGCGGCGAAACATGTGACTGGTTAGTTTAAATCTGTTATCTTGTTTGTCTTTTAAGTCGGCTAGCTCTCGGAAATTAGTTAGCCATACACTAATCTGTAGTGTGGTGATAGGTTTTGCTTCATAAGACAATACTGTGTTCGATTGTCTCTCATCAAAAGGAATACTTTTGTTTCCAGCATAAACAGCACAAAATAGCTTATTAAAATCACAATCTTTGATTAATTCAGCATTTAAAAATCTCTGCTGCTCTTGAACTAATTCAACTACTAAAGGATGTATTTGATAAAACTGCCAGTGCTTTCGTTTTTCTAACCAACGCAGTAGAAACCATTTGTCTCCCTCCTGTTTAAGACAATGGCGTGGCATTGTTAATATTTCTCCAATTCGGCATCCTAATACCAACTGTAATCGAAAAAGTCTCTCTAGTGGAGGTGGAAATAAGTCAAGCTTTTCGTAGATTTGGTATAAGACTTCTTCGGGAATTGTCTCAATTTTCGGAGATTTCTTGGGAAGACGAAAAGGAGTAAATGAAATATCTATCCATTGTTCTTCTTTCCAGAGATTGACAGCGTAAGAAATGGTATTTTTCCGATTACCGCTATTGCTCTTAACAATAAATTGATGCAGTATTGAATCTGTTAAAGATTGTGGTTGCGTATGCCCACTATATACTAAAAACTGATCTAAATGCTTTAAACAGTTGGCTCGGTGAATAACTCTACCTAGCGAATACCGCTCTCGGACACTAGCTTTAATTGTTAGTTTGGTTAGGAGTTTTAACCAAGGCAGTGAAAAATTATTAAAGTAGAGGTTATGGTGTCCATCAATTAGACATTCTTCTTCACTATAACCCAGTTCTGTCAGTGACCAAACATCCTGATTCATCAAAGGGTTATTCATCCACTCTCGCCCCAATTCCGACTCAATAACTCGCTCGTACAATGTCAAGTCGGAAAATACTTCTGACACTAATTTTTCTCCTCTTGTCTCATATGTTGCTCTAGCTTCATCTCATCTAATACATGGCTGTAGATATCCTTAGTTGTTACAATTGACCGATGCCCTAAAAGCTGTTGCACATATTGGTCAAGGTAACCAGCCTGGAGCATTCTAGTCGCCATCGTATGTCTTAGTAAATGTGGATGAGCTTTAATGCCAGTTCGGGCATGAAGTTGGTTAAATAATTTGTTGAGTCGAATTGAAGACATCGGATATCCAGTATTTTTTCCCTCTAAATTGACAAAGAGCATTCCATGTCCCAATCGTTCTGCTTCTTTTGGGTATTCTTCTATTAAGTAAGCGTTGAAAGTTTCTAGGACTGTTTCACGATTATGGAGAAGAGGAATTTCTCTTTCAGCTCCCTTAGCCCAAGCTCCATTAGGGTTACTACGCCGAACAATACGAATACGTCCAGTAACATTTAAGTCTTTGACATCGTCAAGGTGTAGCCCTAGCAGTTCTCCTCGACGCACCCCTGTTTCTCTGAGCAACATGATTATTAATCTATCTCTGTAAGTCGTACAAGCTACTGTGAGCTGCACGACCTCTTCATCTAATAAGCAACCGGGAAAAACTTTAGCCTCTTTAAGCTTGATGCGCTTGCGCCTTGAAGGAGAGTTTTTAACAATACCTCTTAAAAAACCCCCTCGTTTCCCTCTTGCATAAGCTAATCGAGTAAAGTGTTTTTCGTCAATTCGCCCACATATAGTATGAAACTCATACAGTTCTTGAATAGCTGTTACTGCTTGGTTAACGGTGCGTGGACTGCGTTTTGAGACAACCTCTCTGACTATTGAAGAAATCACCTCAACATCACTACCAAGTAAATACCAGTTAACGAAATCACCCAATTCATTTAAACCAACTTCAGTCCAGCTAAGCGCTCTGTACTCTAACTAACGCCAGAAATCTACGAGACGATAGGCATAAGTATTAACTGTATTGATTGCCAATTGTCGCTTACGACAGTAATTAAGAAAGCTTTGGATGGGTTCAAAGGGAAGACAAGTTTCAGTATCAAAGACACAGCGAAATTCTTCTTCTGTTTCCGGGTCAATAGCCAACTCTACTTTAATCATAAATCTATGTTGTAGAGGCGAGTCTTGTTATACCCTATCTTAAAGCAAGGCCCGTTTGTTGTTGTTATTTCTACGTTGTAGAAGTGGTTGTTGTTGTTTATATAATCCCCATGCCATCTTGCGCTGCACAGTCGGGCGCGAGGCAGAACGAATACAACACAAGGGCAGTTAGAGTTGCCACTTTGGACGAACTAAGGGTTGGATCGTGGGGGTGCGATGTCTGCGACGGGCTACGCCTACGCTTAGGTTTATCCTCTAAGAATAAAAGCGATCGCTCCACTTTCCAAGAGAACTAATCCTCCCAAACTGCCATAAACTCTTGCCACTCCTCCTCAGTCTGGGGTGGTTTATCTTTGGTTAGTCCAACTATTCGCGCTAGCTTTCGGGCTTGGTCTAAAGTCTCGCCAATCTTCATCAACTGATGTTCTAGGTTGGGGTCGTAGCCTTGGGCTAACATCTGGGCATACTCGGTATCGGTCATGCCCAGGTTGTGGATGTTGGTCATGGGGAGTTGGGGGGCGATCGCTGTTGGTCTTCCTCTAAGAATAAATTAAGAACACAATTAAACTACTGCCACTTTACCTAATACCGTCTCCAAACGGCTGGTAAATTTTGATGGGCGCTCTCACTAAGTTGAAGGCGCACGCCCTCCTAAAAATGCCATTCGCTCTCGCATCGCCCTGCTTTAATCATCAAATTAGCGCCATATAGCAATAGCGTTGTATATCCTTGCAGTAATATATAACGGGCTTAGGTTTTGCGATGTGGCTGAAATACGGCGTAGATAAAGACGGGACATTAGTGAATATCGTCGATATCACCAGGGGAAAGACCTTACTTAAGTGTCCCTATTGTGATTGTAGGCTAACTGCCAAAAAGGGCAAGATAAAAGAGCATCACTTTGCCCATTGCGGAGAAACCTGCCGAAGAGTAGCGAAGCGTGAGTTTCCAGTTTTGCCACTATATGACAACTTTAACATTCATTTATCAGGCAAGGATTTAGGGCAATTAAAACTGCTTTGGAAAGAGTACGGGTTAAATAGTTATCCTATTAGCTATGAATTAATTCCTTCTAGTTTAATTAAACCGGGATTGTTGCAAAAAAATGTTTACACAGTTCCACCAGGATATGAATTTACGCCCTTTGGGAAAATTCCTGTTGGAGCGTTAGAGTTTGCACTATTTAACGAAGTGCAAGAGCCACTGTTACTTAAAAATTTCCTGAAGTTAGAGCTAGCTTTTAACCATGCCTTGCACAAAAATGCTCTCGATTTACCGCATCGACTCACCGACTTAGAACTTTACCGCGCTCAACTTAAGCGTATCCTATCCTGTACCCTGTACTTTTTAGAAATTCATACAAGTAAAGAAACTTTGTATAAAATCGGAGTAACTCAACGACCTATTGCAGAGCGAGTGGCAGAAGTTGAAAGGGATTTACTTGCACATTACCAAACTGTTGCTATTAGAGTCTTGGGAACCTGGTCATACCGGGGAAATGTTGAATTATATTTCAAACATCGCTATCAAGATTTTAATTATCCCATAGGTAGCTTAACAGAATATTACAAATTCAATACCGAGTCTGCCAAAATCGTGCTGCGCGACTTGCAAGAAATGAAGATTAAAGTACTTTCAAGTGTTGAAATCGATATTCTTGAGGATAAGCCTGATGCAATTAAAGTTGCTGTCTAGGTCAAAGCGATCGCTCTTATAAAGAAAAATTCTTAGAGGATAAACATCCATTTATAGCGATCGCCTATCTCCTAAAATTCAAGCCAGGAAAATCTTAAGGGGCGCAGTTTGGCGTAGGGAGTTAGTGTCAATTTCCTGGCAACAGCCCTAAAGATAATGCGATCGCCCATAAAAAATTCTTTGAGGAAAAGTTGCCAAATTGAAGTGCGATCGCTTCCCAGTCCTCTTAGAAATTAACTTTTCACTTTTTACGTTTGCGCGGTTTTGTGCGCTCCCCTCCGCTCATAGTGCGATCATTCTCCAGTTAAGATATCGGTTAACGCTCTTGTTTGTCGCTTTAACAGATTAATGTCCGGAGCGCATAGAAAACCTTACATCGCAAGCGTTTTTAGTTGTTGAAGCGATCGCTAATCCGCGCAGAGGTGAGGGTGCTCAAAAAATTACAACTCCTTGAGCAGACTTGATTTTAGCAGTTTATGATTGGACGACATTAATCTGTTAAAGCGACAAACAAGAGCGTTAACCGACATCTGTCATTTGGCTCAATTGATTACACGCCCTAGCTTTCCTCTAAGAATTATAGCGTTCACGTTATTCTTTCCTCTAAGAATCATTCAAACAGTGAACGCGCCATTTTCCTCTAAGAATCATCAGAAGAAATGCGTAACTGCGGCGATCGCTTAACTCTCCTGCCTTTAGGACTTGCGAAAATCTACCAATGCCTTAAAAACCGCTTCCGCATCAAATCCAGAGGCATTTTGGATGTTAATTGACACATCAGAGTTGAGACTGACAAAAGAACCTGTAATTACAGTCAGCCCAGACTCAGATAACCCTAGAACTCGTGCCCTAGACTCAGTTGACAGCTTTTTCATTTGCTCGGATAGCAGAGTTTCTTTTTCTTCTTGTGACAAGCTATCTAGTGTTCGCCTTACATCGTCCAGCGACACAAATTTGATTCCTTCCAGCATAAATAGTAAATTATGCACCTTGATAATAGATAGCTATCAATCATACTCTCTACACAGCAATTGCCGAGTCAAAACCCGTGCTGTAATCATCTGAAATAGCTGGCTTTTGCTTAGTTATCTTCCACTTGCGACCAATTGCTAATAATGCTGCTTCCATTTCTTCATCATCAGCAGCCTCAATCATTTCCGCAAGCCTTTTACTCGCGTTCCTTTCCGCTAATGGTTCCTCAGCCAATAGTTGACAAAAATATCTTCTAGAGCCAGGGGCAAGCTGATCCATCCCCTCTAGTAAAGCTGCAAATACCTCTGGGCTTACCCATTTCTGCCCGGAGCGAAACTGGGATAGGTGATTTTGGCTTATACCAGCTAGCACGGCTAATTCCTTTCCCTGAATACCGTGTCGATCCATCGCCTGCTTAAATAGCTGGTAAATTTGCATAAATATTTCATCCCCAAGTTTTGTAACTACTAGATACAATCTAAAATATAATTTATCTACTAGATAAATTCGAGCAATTTAATTTAGTAGGTTAATCAGATTACAATTCTACCCCAAATAAAACAGCCCCGGTAAGCATACAGCTTATGAGGGCAATTTATAAAGTTGTGACAATAGTATGACAATGCTGTGTTTTTCTCAAGTATTAGAAGACGGATCTTTGTGTGTATCGGCTGTGACTGAGGTGCAGTTATGACACAACAGGATTATCAAATGGCGCTAAGTGATGCGATCACGGTTTTAGTTGAAAAAGGCTACCTTGATAAATCCTATCTTCCTACTGATGTTAGTAGGGCAGCGGTTACAGGGTGCGAGGCAGAGTCATGCTAAAAGACACCTTTTATCCCCTAACATCCAATGTTACAAAAACACTCAGACAGGCAAAGCTTACCGCCGCTGAGTGGCGAATATGGAGCCGACTAGTTGAGGTTGATCCTTGGGGCGATCGCTACAAGGATATCAATACCTTAGAAATAATGCAGGAATGCGAAGTAAGCAAAGCTACATTCTATCGGGCGATTGCCAAATTTGAGGAACTTGAAATCTTTGATTTTCAAGACAACGGCTTCAGCATACGCAACTTATATGGTGTATCCAGTCTCAAAAATGAGACAAGATTCTCAGAAATGAGACAAGATTCTCAAATTTGCGAAAACAGTCTCAAAAATGAGACAAGATTCTCAGAAATGAGACAAGATTCTCAAATTTGCGAAAATCAAGCGCCAGAACCCGCACTAGGCAACGATTCCGAAAGCGCTCAGATTCTTAAGACTATTCAAGATCACCTAGATCAACAACAGAAGGAGCCTGCTGTTGATTTAAGAAAATTTGAAGAAGTAAAGAAAATAATCGATCAGTTAAAGCTGATAAAATGCACGCCCGGTTTACAGATAAACAAACAGGTCGAACAAGCGATCGCTGACTTTCTACCAAACGCGCAGGATGCGATCGCCTACCTCAAAGAGTGTCTCAAGACCTGGGACGGGCGCAGAACCTATAACTGGACAGGAGTACTTGTAAAAGCCCTCAAGGAAGGTCAAAAGCCCAATTTCCCAGTACACACGCAAGGAGGGCTACTAGAAATTCCACCTATACCAGAAGAGCTTAAAAAATGGTTTGAAACTGTAGATCAAAAACGATTCAATATTTTCTACAGCGAGACACGGCATAGCTGGATGGCTGTAAATAAAACAGGACATGCAAAACAGCTTTTTTGGCAAGACGCAATCATTCAATGGAGAAAAGAGTAATGGAATTATTCAACAGTTCTCAATTTTCCTCGCTTGATGATGCAGTGCGGGACTTTGAGGTTGAAAACATTTCCTCTAAGAAAAAGGTAGGGCGATGCCTGCGGCAACCTTACGGAACGCACTCTAAGGTTGTTCCGGCTTGGGACAATGGATCGGCATTTCCAGAAGTTTCCTCTAAGAATTTTAAAGTAGGCGATGCCGGGGACGGCAAGTCCTTCAAATTGGGCGCTCGCTGCGAAATTCTTACCCCTAAGAAATATTCCGGTGAAAAGGGGCATGTCTGCGGTTGTCATGACGATGGAAGTCCAGAGTTTTGGGTGAAGCTCGATAACTATGATTTGCAAATCAGGGTCTGCCCTGACGAGGTGAGATTCTTAGAGGAAACCGAAATAATATCTACGGCAGCGCCAAAAACTGGCAAGTCCAAAATTTCTGATTGTTGGTATACGCCGCCTGAAATTATTGCTTTAATTCAACAGTGCTTAGAGGGCATAACTTTAGATCCTTGTGCAGATGATGGTAAACACATCGAATCGTGTTATCACCTCACCACTGCGGAGGATGGCTTATCTCACCAGTGGTTTGGACGAGTATTTATGAATCCACCTTACAGCTGCCCTGGCGTGTGGATAGCTAAATTACAAGAAGAATTTAATTGTGGACGAGTAGAAGAAGTGATCGCGCTCATGCCAGTCGCAACTGATACTAAATGGTTTCATCCATTAATTTCATCAAATTTAATCTGCTTTTGGAAGGGAAGAATTAAATTTTTAGATGTAAACTATCAACCCAAAATGCCTGCTAGACAGTCGCATTGCTTAATTTATTGGGGTAAAAACCAGTCTAGATTTAGGCAAGTATTTTCACCTTTTGGGACTTTTAACTTAAGCGAGGAAAAGGGAGCGATGTCTCCGACAACGTTAGTAACGAACGTAGAATGCAACTTAAACACGCCAGTTTCTTTGCAGGAATCGCCGGTTTTGAACTCGGAATTGAAGCAGCCGGAGTCAGTGACATCATTAAAACAGAACTATTCATTGAAAACAACCCCGACGCTCAAGCAGTCCTCAAATACAGATTTCCTGGTGTCCCCATCCATAGCAACATTAAAGACTACAGCCCTAAATCAGGAGAATTTAACATCTATACAATCGGTTTCCCCTGCACCGGAACCTCAATTGCAGGCAACGGAACTGGACTTGATCACCCAGAATCAAGCTTGTGGTTTGAAGCCTTGCGGTGCATTGCAGACGGACAACCAGACTTTGCAATCATCGAAAATCCCACAGGACTTGTCAACCGAGGATTACGAGCAGTGCTTGGAGGACTCAGAATGGCAAATTATAGCTGGGACGCTCCGCAAATCATATCAGCTGCGGAACTCGGAAGTCCACACGAAAGAGAAAGACTTTTCATTGTTGCCTACTCCGACAACATACGCCAAAGGCTCAACGGGATGCAGACCAGCTGGTCAGACCAGATTGGAGCAGAGATTAAGAACATTTATCATGAGTGGGGACAAGCTAAATTCAGCAGTACCAGGATGGATGATGGGGTTCCCAGTTGGCTGGGTGGAAAAAGTATTGATGGATGGTGGCGAGGCAATATCAATACAGCTCCCATTTACCCAGGAGTACGCCACCACCTTAACAAACGCCGAGAATGTAACGACCTCTACGCCCGATCAGTCTGCCCCCTCCAAGCAGCGATCGCAATTAAGCGGGTATGTTACCTCGCCAGCCTTGCCCTCCGAAGAATCCCTTAGCTCAACTCAATCACAGAGTAATGTAACACCAGAGAATTTCTTAGAGGAAACGGGAAAAGACACAAAGCGATTGCCCTCCCCAAAACGACGACAGCGCAAGGGATGCTTGTACAAATACATAGAAAATAAAAAGCTGAAAAATGGCAACATAGCCTCATACCCGCGTGTAATCGGGGAAACACGCGACCCTGATAATCCTAAGCACTGGCGATGGGGTTTTAACTGGGAAGAAAAAATTGATGGCGAATGGAAGGGGCGCAGTATTGGTTCAGTTCCCATAGGTGCGCTCGCCCTTATTCAATCAATGCAAAAGTCAAATATCCCACTTGAAGAAATTATCAGCTTTATTAAGCGGTCAAAATCTAAAAAATGATAATTTCCACCTGGTAAACGCTCATGCTAGGAATGTTACTAACTGTTGTTAACAATATTCTTAGCCAAAATGAAAATTGAAATCAATCTACCAGTATTTGCCGACTTACCAGCAGACCAACAAATAACAATCTATCGAGAAATTCAAAATTCAATTCAAGCGCTCGCTGAAGAATTCTGCATTAAATCAAGATGCTGGGGTACTGGAACTGACGGAAAAATTGATTGGAATGAGTGAGAAGTCTGATGAATAATAAAGAGGGTGGTGCTTATCCACTCTTTTTACAGCTTTTTCAAGCGAGGAAACGGGCGCGATCACTATGCCGATTCTGAATCCAAGGAGGAGAGGCGATCGCGTACATAAATATAATATTGACTTTTTTCCGGATTCGATATTATCGGCACGGTAGTCAGTGTTTATACTGATTATCAAGCTATTAGCTATCTGCCCACCATGCCAAAACTTAAATCCCAACAATCTCTGCTCCACAATGCTGCTAAATTCGGAATGGCGCTCGCACTGATTGCATTTGCTCAAGCTTCAGTATTAGCTGCTACTTCTCAAACTGCCAAAAATGAAGCAACTCTTTCTCGGTTTTCAACTTGCGGCGCAGCAAATAAAGCTGGTTACAAAAACTTAAAAACCCGCGTTGGCTTTACGCCAAAGAACGCAAAACGCTCGTTTGATGCTGATAAAGACGGCATTTCCTGTGAGGCTCGTTGATAGCGATTAATATATACGCAAACTCTCATCGTTAAAAGAAAGTACTATCATCTATAAATGTTTCGATTGTGGCTAAACTTTCCTTGAGTAACTAGCAGCATAAATATTGCTGAAACTGCATAGGTTACAGTCAAAAAAAGCCTGCCGAAACTGTGATTTCAGACACTTATGTGTCAAGTCAAAAAGTGAAAGTGAGCCAAGAAAATTAAGATTGCGCCCACAAGAAGAACACCAGATCCTTCAAACTATCCGTAAACAGCAAGATACTGATGAGTGGAAAGAGCGTTACAATACCCGTGCTGGTGTTGAAGGAACTTTATCGCAAGCAATAAATGCTTTCGGTTTACGGCAAGCACGTTACCGCAACCTGCCAAAAGTCCGATTAGGGGCGGATCTAGCGAAGCTGTCACCAGGGGCAAGATAGCCTGAAACTATTGTCAGGAAAAGGTTTTAAGAAAATAAATTATTCCACCGTTTTAGAGACTTTGACGCTCCGCTTTATAAGAACAGCCACAAACTGGACAAAAACGGTGTCTCAATGATAACACCAACTCACCGCAATTCACGCAGTTAGCCCGAATCGGGGTACCGCAGAGATAACAAAACTTGGCTTTGACGTTACTCCACATAGGATCAACCGCCGCTCCTGGATTCCAACATTGGGGACAAAACTTAACTCCTTGAACCAGGGATACTTCCTCGCCCGACTTTACAGCATCCAAGAACTCCTGGGGCACCCCTAAAGCGATCGCTAAACCTTGAAGCGTCTTGTGATTAATTTTAACCGTAAGCCCCCGCTCAATCTTCCCCACACTGCGTCCGTGAATACCAGCAGCGTCTGCTAACTCAACCTGAGTCATCCCTAAATCCTTTCTGATTCGCTTGATATAGCCTGCAAGCGATTCTTGTGATCGAGGAGTTTTAAAAGTATCCATGACTTGCTGTCAGTTTACTCTTCAAAAGATATATAATTTAGCAATAAAAAACCTTGAGAAAATTACACAAATCAGCGTGAAATCGGCTGTAACATTAGCCACCGTAGCTACGGAATTTTTAGAGCGTCCTGGGCTAGCACCTAGTACCAGAGAAACCTATGAAATAACCTTGGGAAACTTACTTTTAGAGTACGGAAGTTGGTCAATCGAAATAATCAGCCGTCAAACATTAATTGAGTATCTTTCTTCTCTTAGTCATTTAAAATACACAACGCACCATAAGCATCAAGCAATATTACAAAGTTTATTGAATTTCGCCGTTGAACAAGGATATATAAAATCGAACCCCATTTGCGGACTGAAACAACGCCCTCCAGAGCGAGAAAAAGGCGAACATAAAACCGAAGATACTATAAGATTTCTCACACCATCACAACTAAATATATTTTATAAATCTATAGCTTCGGACTACCGTATGAGCGCCATTGTACATCTACTACATCGTACAGGATGTAGGATAGGAGAGCTTTTAGCACTGAATATAGATGATATAAACACTCTTGACTGTAAGTTTCAGGTACTTGGAAAAGGAAACAAACAGCGGTGGTGTTTTTACAGTGAAGACGCAGCATCAGTACTCTCTAAATATCTTCAGTATTCTCGACATCAAAATATCAATGCACTATTTACAGCACAACATCCAGTCACTATGCGTGTAAATAGAATTAGTTACCGTACATTGCATGATTATTGGCGAGAAATAACTAATACGCATCCAGAACTTCAGGTCGCACGCATCCACGATTTACGTCATACTTTTGCTACTGAACGAGTTGGATTAATCAGTATCGAACAACTACGAGCATTAATGGGACACGAAAGTATTCATACCACTTTGCGTTATCAAAAAGTAACATCACAAAAAGCAGAAGAAGCAGCACGTCAAGCATTTTTATCCTTAATTAAAGCTGATCGTCAAACTGAAAATTAACTAGACTTCAAGAGAAAAAATTAAGGCATACTGGGTCGCCATAAAACAGCATTTTGGTTGAAATAAGGAGTGTGTAGCACAAAGAAGGTAGAATACTCTGTGGTTGAAGAGTGAGAAAAGAGTGAAAAAAACTTGGCTGCCGGAAGAATTAGTAGAGCATTGGACGCTGCTCCCAGACGAATTAGCGCTACTAACTCAAAAAAATGACGAAAATCGCTTGGGTTTTGCCATATTACTCAAATTCTTTCAGATTCATGCTAGATTTCCAGAGAATCAATGCGAAATCGCAGTCACCGTTGTTAATTATGTTGCAAAACTTTTAGATATTTCTCCAGAAAAATACTCTGAATATGATTGGCAAGGACGCTCCATAAAATACCATCGCGCTCAACTCAGAGAGTTTTTTGGATTTCGAGCAGCCAAAGTTAGCGATGCCAGAGAATTGACTAATTGGTTAGCTGAACAAGCACTAATTTATGAATTAAAATTTGAACAACTAAAACTTGCAGCCGTTGCGAGACTACGAGATTTAAAACTTGAACCCCCAACCAATTCAAGATTAGAACGCATTATCCGCTCTGCTCTTCGTAATTTTGAATCCAAATTTTTTAGTGAGATAAGTTCGCAGTTATCCAACCAATCTAAAAAGCAGATAGATGATTTTTTGAGTGACAGAGCTTCATTTCAACAATTAGGTGTTCCCCTACAAGTAGATAATATTCAACAATTGGATGATGCCAAACAAGTAAATAATCTTCAACAAGTAGATCATCAACAATTAAGTGAGATATTTACTGAAGAAATAAACACTGAAGTCTCGGTATTAACATGGGCTGAATTAAAAACAGACCCTGGTAGAATTGGTGTAGAAAGTTTTCAAAAAGAAGTAGCTAAGTTAGAGGTTTTTCGACAACTAGAATTACCAGCAGCTTTATTTAATAAAATTCCAACTAAAGTTCTACAAATTTATAAAAATCGAGTGGCTGTTGAGCATCCTCGTGACTTACGCCGACATCCGGAAGCTATCCGTTATACGCTTTTTGCAGCTTTTTGTTGGCTTAGAAGCCAAGAAGTTACAGATAATTTAGTAGAACTGCTCATCCAAATTGTGCATCGAATAGGAGCAAAAGCCGAAAAACGTGTGGATAAAGAGCTTTTGAATGATTTTAAACGGGTTCATGGAAAGAATAATTTATTATATCAAATGGCAGAAGCTTCTTTGAATAAACCAGATGGTACAGTCAAGGATGTAATTTTTCCTGTGGTGAGTGAGGCGACTCTCAAGAATTTGGTGAAAGAATATAAATCTACAGGGAATGCTTACCGCGAGCGAGTTTATACGGTTATGCGGTCTTCTTATAGTGGATATTATCGGAGAATTTTACCGTTAATTTTAAATCAATTAGAATTCCGCTCAAATAATGAAGTTCATCGTCCAGTTATTCAAGCTTTAGAATTACTTAAAAAGTATGCCGATAGCAAACAGCGTTATTATGACGCTGGAGAAGATATACCCATCGAAGGGGTATTACGTAGTGGGTGGCAAGAAATTATATTAGAAAATAATGCAGACGATGAAATAAAAGTCAATCGGATCAACTATGAGTTAAGTGTACTTCAAGCATTGAGAGAGAAACTTAGGTGCAAGGAAATCTGGGTTGTAGGAGCTAACCGTTATAGAAATCCTGAAGAAGATTTGCCTGCCGATTTTGAGTCTCAAAGAGCAGAATATTTCCAAGCTTTAAAACAACCGTCAGATGTGGAAGTGTTTATTGCTGATTTACAGCAGCAAATGCATGAAGCACTAACATTACTCGATAAAGGATTACCTAAAAATCACCTTGTTACAGTTAAAACAACAGGTAATAGTCGAATTTCGGTTTTTCCTCTGAATCCTCAAAATGAACCAATTAACTTGACCCGGTTAAAAACTGAAATTACCCAACGCTGGCGTAGGACTAGTCTCCTAGATATTCTGAAAGAAACTGACTTGCGGGTTGATTTTAGCGATTATTTTAAGACTGTATCAACACGAGAGGTTTTAGACTCCCATGCGCTACAAAAACGCTTGTTACTCTGTTTATACGGTTTAGGAACAAATACAGGGCTAAAGCGTTTAAGTGATGAAATGGGAGGTAATAGTTATCAAGATTTGTTGCATGTAAGACGTCGTTTTATTCATAAAGATCAGTTACGTAATGCGATCGCTTGTGTTGCAAATGCGATTTTCCGTATTAGAATGCCGCACATTTGGGGAGAGGGAACAACTGCGTGTGCTAGTGATTCAAAAAAGTTTGGCGCTTGGGACCAAAATTTGATGACTGAATGGCACATTCGCTATGGTGGGCGTGGTGTAATGATTTACTGGCACGTTGAAAAGAACTCCGTTTGTATTTATTCGCAGTTAAAGACCTGTTCTTCTTCGGAAGTGGCAGCAATGATTGAAGGATTGCTACGCCACTGTACGTCTATGAAAGTTGAGAAGAATTATGTAGATAGTCATGGACAAAATGAAGTCGCTTTTGCTTTCTGCCATCTACTAGGTTTTCAGTTAATGCCGCGTCTCAAACGTATAAATGTTCAGAAATTGTATCGCCCGTCAATTGGAAATAATGATGCATATCCAAACTTACAACCAATTTTAACAAGGGCAATCAATTGGGATTTAATTCGCCAACAATACGACCAAATGGTAAAGTATGCAACTGCTCTCCGTTTAGGTATGGCAGAGACTGAAGCTATTTTGAGACGCTTTACTAAGAATAATTTATTACACCCTACTTATCAAGCACTATCCGAATTGGGTAAGGCTGTAAAGACTATATTCTTGTGCAAATATCTGCATTCAGTTGAACTGCGACAAGAGATAAATGCTGGACTGAATGTTGTGGAGAATTGGAATAGTGCTAATAGTTTTATCTTTTATGGCAAGAGTGGGGAGATTGCTACAAACCGCTTAGAAGACCAGGAATTGGCTGTATTGTGCTTGCATTTGCTGCAAATTTCTTTGGTGTATATCAATACTTTGATGATTCAACAGGTGTTGTCACAAAGGGAATGGATGAAGTTGATGAAGCCGGAGGATTTGCGGGCGCTTTCGCCTTTAATTTGGAGTCACGTCAATCCCTACGGTACTTTTCGCTTGGATATGAGTGAAAGGCTGCCGATTGAGGCGGCAGCATAAGTGTCTCAAAAGTTATCAGTGTCATATTATTGAGATCCTTATAGCCTGAAAGGCTTTCAGATCAATTGTTTCAGCCTATCTTGCCCCATCGGTGAGAGGTTAGAATAAAGTGCCTTTTGTCAATCAGTTAAAATACTCAAATTCTCAATTTTAAGAATGATAATCGTGTAGAAGGAAGGGGGCGGAGGGGAGCGGCGCTCACCGCCTCCCCCTATGTTTGATTATCATTATCTTTAAAGTCTTTAACAGCTTAAATAGGAGATGAAAAAGTATTGTAACGACATAGGACGCTTATCTATACTGGTGAGTAGAGAAGCAAGAGCGCTTTAAACTCAATTTTAGAGGATAGGAAGATTAACTATGCAGTTGATGAAAGCTGCTGTCCTAACAGCGTTTGGTGGTGTCAATGGGTTCGAGATTCAGGAAGTCCCCAAACCAAAGCCAAAACCGCATCAAGTGTTAGTGCGAGTTCATGCCACGTCGCTCAATCCAGTTGATTATCAGACTCGTCGTGGAGACTATCAGAATTTGGTGAAGTTACCTGCCATTCTTGGTGTGGACATCTCCGGTGTCATTGAAGCTGTTGGAGAATCTGTCACAACTTTCAAAGTCGGTGATGAAGTGTACTACTCACCGCAGCTTTTTGGTGAATCGGGGAGTTACGCAGAGTATCACGTTGCAGATGAGCAGCTCGTTGCTCATAAACCAGTAAACTTATCACATCTGGAAGCCGCCTGTTTTCCCTTGGCTGCGGGGACAGCATGGGACTGTTTAGTGACTAGAGGTCAGTTACAAGTAGGTGAGTCTGTTTTGATTCATGCTGGCGCAGGTGGCGTTGGTTCATTTGCCATTCAGTTAGCGAAAGCAATAGGCGCTTACGTTTTTACAACTTGTAGTTTTAATAATCACGACTTGGTCAAACAACTAGGAGCAGATTATGCAATTGATTATAAGTCTGAAGATTACGTTGAAGTCATCCAGCGTGTAACTAATGACAAAGGCGTTGACCTCCTATTAGACACTATTGGTGGAGAAACTATTCAGCGGAGTCCCCAAGTGGTCCGCCCCTATGGTCGACTCGTCAGCATTGTCGATATTGCAACTCCTCAGTCATTACTAGAAGCATGGGCTAAAAACTTAACCGTGCATTTTGTTATTACCTCTCAATATCGCGCCAAATTAGATTCACTTAGACATTTAATTGAACGCAATCAGCTACATCCTGTGATTGATTCTGTCATGCCTTGGACTCAAGTAGCACAAGCCCATCAGCGTTTAGAACAAGGTGGCACGAAGGGCAAAGTGGTTCTACAAGTTGTTGAAGATTAACGTTGATGGAAAAAGCTAGGGGTGGAGCATCAGTGAGAGGTTAAGGTAATTGCACTAATGTCTACGAGGGTGCAGGAAAAGGAAACAAATCCAGCTTGGAGACTGGTTTTCGTAGTGCTTTGACTACTCCTAAATCTTGATTTTCTTTTGCAGCGAAGTACTTAATAGGGTCATCCGCTTTCCCTTTGTCATAAGCAACACTAAAATGGTACAAACCACGAAAAATCATCTCCAAAGAAATGCGGTCAAACGGCAGAGATAATTCGTCAGCAACAGCATCTCCCAAATCAACCAAGACGGCATAAAATAACCAAGTAGCCCATACTTGTAGCTTGATACCATTAATAGAACCAGTCCACAGATAAGATAACCCCAGCAATCGTTTAACCGTGTAAAAAGCTTCTTCAATTCTCCATCTTCGCCGATATAAGTCAGCCACGACGTAGGGAGGTAAAATATGCGGTTCAAGAACAGAGGTAATATAAGAATAGGTAGTTTTACCAATTCTGATCTCGATTAAACGTAAAGTAAGAACTGGTGCGCCACGACGAACAGTACCAAGTTGAATTAACCGGTCTTTCACAGAATGGTTATAGCTAAAAATCTTTAAGTATTTCAGAGATGCTTTAGCTTTTAAACGAGTGATAAAATGAACATCTTGATTAATCAACTGTTGTAAAAAAAGAAAATGATAGAAACCTCTATCTAGTAAAACTAGAGTTTTAGGAGGTAGTAAATTCAGCAATGCTGTTTCAAAATTCGTCTCTGAGGCGGCGGGTTTAGTATGAAACCAAACTTCAATAGGTAAACGAGTAACCAAATCAATAACTGTACAAATCTTACCCGCTAATTGCCCCGTTTTTAAATCTTCCAGGCTTTTTAACTTTCGGAATAAGGCTTCGAGAGTGGAGCCATCAGCTATCCAAATTCGTTCAAAATTAAGCAAGGCAAACTTAAGACTATCTGGCAATGGTCGTTTGACTCGTTGTTGCCAATTTAATTGTAATTGAGGCAACAAATCTTTAAACACACGCTCAAATAATTCAGCAGGAAAAACTAAAAATCTTTCTGATAATGATTGTTGAGCAACTTTTGTAGCCCGACACCATAACAAATCTTCTCTTGCCAAAAGCCTCGTTAGTTCTTGAACTCCAGGAACTTGTCGCCACAATAATGTTAATACTACTGCTACCATGAAGGAGAGATTGATAATTCTATCTCGTAAACCCAACTGCTTATAGTATTTTTGTTGAGCAAAAATAGCGGGAGTTAATAACTCTTCTAGATGCGACGCAATCGCTTCATTATTTATGGTTGGAGTATGATGTTTCTGTGCGTGGTCGGAGTTTCGTTTTGCAGCTTTGGGCATGGTAGTCAACGAGCGCTTTTCATTACCGCATTTGATTACTGAATTTACATTCAAATGAAACTCACTTTTAACAAAGTTATTCTCTCGTTACAATAGTTTTTTGTCTCACATTTTAACTGTTTAAAACTCTAACAAGAATGATAATCAAATAGAGGAGGAGAAGGAGGCTCGCCTCCTTCTCCTCTCCCACGCGCGATTATCATTTTCTTTTCGAGTCTTTTGAGTATTTTAACTGATTGACAAAAGACGCTTTATCTTAACCTCTCACCGATGATCTTGCCCCTGGTGACAGCTTCGCTAGATCCGCCCCTGTTCCCAAGCATGACTTTTATAGCACTAGCGATGAAAGCATAGCTTTTACCCTTTATATTGGTCAACTTATCTATAAAGAAGCGATCGCATCCACTGATATATCTACACTCACTCAAAGTCAGGAGACAGATAAGTTAGATGCTCGTCAAAGAAAGAGGGCGACGGCTCAAACTCAAGTACAGTATGTATCTTGGGCAAGCGTGTACATTCTTGTTCCATTGCTACTCACGGGTGATAAAGCAGGCTTTTCTTTTATGCTTGTGGCGCGTATTAATAGATACTTATAAGTTACTAAGATATACTTAGAAATGTAATTTTGGAGCGTGGAAATTCTTTGGGATGAATGACCGCCTTTGGTAGAGTAAACAATTTTTTGGAGTACGCCCTATGCGCTCTGTACAAGCCTTACAGCTTTCATGCCGTGCTACGGAAAAGCATTTTAATCCTCTACTGATGACAACTTGATGTCCGTGTCCGTGAGGTTCTACTTAAAACTAATTCGGGGTAGTAGCAAACGAAGATTTAACAGTTTTGATAGCTTTCTCAAGAAGCTCGTTGTCTGAAGGTCTTTGATTTTCTGGTAATTGTTTAGCTACTTCATGCAACGCTTTATGAACAGTATCAACTCCGTTGAGGAAAAAGTCGATTGCATCAGGGTTGTATGGATTTTCAACTCTGTTTTGGTACGCTAATTTATACAGTTGGGCAGGTGCTACCCTCATTGCGTGAGCAAGTTTTATCAAGCTGCCTTCGGTTGGATTTCCTTGTACTAGGCACATTCCCCGCAATCCAGGTCTTGTTAAACCCGCTGCATCCGCAAGTTGATTCATAGAGGTGCCAGTTTCTTCCATGAAAGCAAGGATAAACCTTCCTAATGGCGAGCAGTCTTTAGGGTCAAGCTTTAAGAAGGCCATAATAATAGGTGGTATTTGAGAGAGATTAAATTACTATATGATTTATGATTATGATATTACTTACTTAGAGTAGCCGATTGACACTACCCCCAAGTTAAACTTAGGCATTCAGGAGGTAAATAGACTATGAAGACCAAAAGCAAATTTTCATTTTTCCCTAAAAAAGAAAAAGTCGGTTAGCCGCTTTGTTGCTGGTCTAGATCTAAGAAACTGTGAAAATAGCCACAGAATAGCAGCTGTTTCCTCTAAAACCGTGAGACGATTACCAGTCGTCTCGCACCAAAGGTGGTTAACCAACCCCTTTAACAACAATTTTCACTAAACAATCAGATTGATTGTTTAGTTTAAATAATAGTTCTATTCTAGGCTACCGTACATTTTTTAGATAGTTCAGCAACTAGCGGCTACCCGATGAACATCACAATTATCAGGTAGCAAAAATGGTATTACTTACAGAGCATAAACCAAATTCGACCGCAGACAAAAACTCTCTTCTTCAATCCCAGAGCGCATTAGAGCTAGATTTATCTAAAGAAGCTGGATTCATTCTTCTGTATCGTCCGCAACTAGTTAAAGCTTTGAAAAATTTGAGAATTCCTTATTCAGGAGAAGCAGCAGTCTTCTTGAACCAACTAGCTTTTTGGCTGGGGACTAATTCGGGACATCTCACGTTTGACAGCAGGAAGTGGGTTTATAACTCCTATGAAGATTGGACAGAGCAAATCCCAAGCCTAAGTTCCTGGCAGTTTGGCGTAATGGTGCGTGCCATAGAGAGCTGGGGAATGATAGAAAAATCCTGCTACGCCCACCTGCGCCGCCAGCTTGTGGAACGTTCCCCAGTCGCGTGGCATCCCGACAATACCTCATCGTGGATGACTTTGTGCGTTGAACGTATTGTGGAATTGACAAACTGGCATCCATTTGGTAGAGAAATTTCCACTTCTTCTGATGAATCGCCAGAACCCAAGCCAGAAGCCGAAATTGCAAATGCAACGAGGGGAGATTGTGAACCCAAAGAAGCGAAATTGCAGACGCAATTTCCATCTATATACATAGAAAACCACTCTCTCACCAAAGATGGCGAACCGCTCAAAGAAGGAGAACAAGAGTACTACCAAAAAGATGATGAGTTTGACCCCTGGCTTGATCCACCTCAAGATAGTCACTTCGCTGATTGTCAAAATCAAGAATCTTCGGTTTCAACCCAAGATTCTTATGAGGACAAATCTTCCGCCCCGTTTTGTAATACAAGAACTACTAATATTACAAAATCCCAAACCCGAGACGCTGCGAATTATAAATCTGGTGATGGATTCTCAAAACCCCGCTTAAATAATACAAATACTACATGTAATACAGATTTGGAGCGGGAGATTTGGGAGATTGTTCCTGGTAAACCCTACCCCGTGTTTATTAACTGGTGGGCGGATAGATTTTATAAGCCGCAGGGTGGCAGATGGGAAGTAGGCGCTTATAGCTTTGCTTATAGCGAGTTCTATAAGAACCGAGAGAAGACTAGCCATGTGCTGTTCCCGCAATTTTTGGAGTATATGCAAACGGTGGCGGAAAACTGCAATCAGCAGTTAGCTGCGGGGATAAAGGCAATTTTACCTAGTTGTTTTGTTGCCCGTCCGGAAGCAAATGCCGAAAATGTGCAGCAGTTAATGGAGAACCTACAGCAACTTGTTGATAGGGGTGTGGAAGTTGCGCTTCCTGGTAATACTGCGCCCGGTTCACAAGCGTCGATGGGTTTTGCACAAGCAACCGACTCTAAGGAAATAAAACCCCTGCCGATGTTGGAACAACCAGCCCTACCCTCAAATAAGTCATCTGAGGAGACTTCTGCACTGTCGGAGGTTGCGGAACAAGAGAAATTGCTTGATAATTTGGCACGCAATCGTGCTATGTGGAAAAATCTGCCCCGTCTTCGCTCTTCGGTTGAGGAGTGGGTGAAAAATACACCGGGTGTGGTGTTGGGTTCCGATGGTCCAATGCTTGATAAAGAAAAACCGCACTCTTCGATTGAGGGTGCTGCTGTTTTGCAGTCTAATACGGAAACAGCTTCAGGTAGCCCATTGACAGTGGAGGAGGTGGCGGCGCTACCGATGAAGGCACGTCTGCGCTATTGGAGTGAGAGAACTGGTTGGGTGTCTGTTTTCTTAGATAACTTGGTACGCAATCCTGACGGGAGTATTTACCAGGTGGTTGTGTGCCATATTAATACTAAGAAGGTGTATTCTATTATCAATTGGAGGGATAAGCCGTCGCCACTGTGGAGCGCTCCAACGACACAATAGTTGTTGCGGCTCGCAAACAAGATAATTTCTGGCTCAAATTAAGGACAATTAGGGGATTAATAGGGCGTTCCGTGGCTTGATGTTGTCAGAGTGAAAGGATAATAAAATACAATACACAGGTAAGTACTACGCTCTATCCAACCCGTACAGTTCCTGTACTGACTGCCACTTGTGCCAAGCCCACCCAGGCTTGTATCCCAACCTACGACCAATTTCCTGCCAGTCATTGATGCCCAGATGCAGTTGCGGCATCTTGACCAACTGATGGTACACCCAACCCTTTTGATACCCTTTCTCTTCTTGGAGGTTAATAATTTGTTGCACTGCTGCTAATTTCAAAACGTTATATTCGGGAATCACCTCATAGAATTCCGCATCGCATACCTCCAAAATCTCCAGCGGTTCTATCCCCTTCTTATCCCGTGGCTTGCAAACAAATATAAACTTTACTTGACAAGCCGGACAAGTTGCTAAATTTCTTTCCCTCTCCAAACCAGTAGGGCGAAATACATGATGGCACTTTGGACAGTTCAATACTCCCTGTCCCGGCTTTAAACTAATCGGGTCAAGACTCCAGGGAATATCATTATCGGGATAGGGCAGGTTAAGATGAGTATCCGTGTGGTCAATAACCACCGCATGGGTTTTACCTGGGGAAAGTCTTAAACTTCTGCCAATTGCCTGAAACCAAATTGTTAAACTTTTTGTCGGTCTGGTAAACTGCACCGCTTCTATCTTGGGAATATCTACCCCCTCAGTAACGATAGAATGCTGGCACAACACCAGTATCTTCCCGTTCTCAAAATCTGCTAAGATTTGTTGCCGTTGTCCAAGTGGTGTATCTCCATCGAGGTGTGCAGCGCTTATTCCTGCTTTTAAGAAAGCAGTTGCGTTCCTCACTTGAATGGTCTACAGAAACAGCAAATAATACAGTTCTCCTTCCAGCAGCGTGTTTCTTCCACGTATCGATAACATCGCCAATAACTAAAGTTTTTTTGACAAAATCCTCTAATTGTGCTTTGTTATAATCCCCGGCAGTAGTTTTTAACCCAGCACTACTTGCATTAATAATACGTCCGGGTGCATAAAGCTTAAAGGGTATCAAATAATCAGCGGCAATTAATTCGTTAACAGTTGGTCCTACTATTAGAGATTCAAACCCCTCAACGCCGCTATATAACCAGCGTAAACCCCTACCATCCGTCCGCATCGGGGTAGCAGTACAGCCTAAGATATAACTACCCTGTTCCGCGTAGTGCTTGAAAACAGTAGCATAGGTGCGGCTGTGACAGTGGTGTGCTTCATCAAAAATAACAAACGAAGCTTTTGGGGGATTGCGGCGTATGAGGGTTTGGATGGAAGCCACCTGGATAAGACAATCAGGATTTGGTTTGTAACCAGCTTTAATTATCCCCGGACTTGTAAGAGTAACAGCTTCTAGGAAGCTGGCTGCTTGGGTAATTAATTCTTCCCGATGGGCGATGACGAGAACGGGTTCTGATTTTTTGGTGAATTCATTGGCGAGCGCGCTTTATATAATGGTTTTACCACCCCCGGTGGGTAGTTGTACCATGACGCGATGTTCTCCCCACCCCCAATGACGAAACACTTGTTGGATGGTATCGATTTGGTAGTCGCGTAGTTGGTAAGTTTGGGGTGGTTGCGGCGTCATCGCTGCTGTATTGAAGAAATTAGGATGATTTGCACCCGCACGCGTTTATGAGTGCGTGGGTGGAATGAGCACTTTTATAGTGTGATTTTTGATTCTTTTAATTAAAGCACTTTTTCTTCCTTACTATCACAGCGCTTTTGTTGGTTGTTATACGCCCTTTTGCGCCCTGGGTCAGCTTATTATTGGGACTGTACGTAACTAGAGTTCTAATTCCCGATGCAATGATTTGGACTGCCGCTGTTTTTCCGGAAATGTCTGGTTATAGCGCAGTTGTTCATTCCAATCGAGTGTTTGTGGTCGCGTTATAGCGCCAAGAGGCAACAGTTCCTTAATGGTTCGTGCCATCAATGAGCCAGCGTCATCGTTGCCAAAAGCAGCTATTACCTTGGGTAAGCGTTTGAGGAATTCTAGGGGCAAGCTCTTGGCACTATCAGCTGCTAAATACATTGTCTTTTCCTGGGGCATTCCCTTGTTTTCTCTTAGTGACAACACTGCTTTTGACAGAGCATCGATGGGGGATTTGCACAGCACACATGTGTGGATTTCATCATCTGGTTGTCCACCTGAGCCTACATAAAACCACCCACTAGCACGTTTGGTTCCTCTGGCATAACCCATAAAGGTGTTGTTTTCGCCTTTAGTACCCCGTAGTTCGGCGCCTACAGTCTCACCATCTAATGACCGCATTAAAAACACGGCATTTTGGTTGGAGTCAGCATAAATTAATCCCCGCTCTTTAAGACCAACTACCAAGTTTTCAGGCAGTCCCCGTTTTTGGGTGAGGTAGTTGTGTACCGCTTGCCAGTTCGATTCGTCTTTTTCTGGTGGCACAAACTCTTGGGTGGGTTCTGTTTGGGCAATCTCTAGGGCAAGCTTGTCCATATAAGCTCTAGCAGCCCTGAGCATCCCCTTATTCCCGAAGCGGTCATGCAACCAGGCGATCGCTCCAGAGAAATTGCACTGGTTGACGTGCATCACCAGGTCAATTGCCCCCCCACCACCTTTATTGAAGCTGGGGTGAAAGTCATACCACTTGGGACTATCTATATTAATGATGTGGTTTTCTCCTCTCCACTTATTATCGCCTTTGGTTTTAGTCAGTCCCAACTGCCAAGCCACTTGTTCTAGGGGTAAGTCGCGCAGTTGTTCCGCTTGTTGGGATAGCTCAGAACGCAGTTGTTGATTTTCGGCTTCTAGTTGCTGTTGCCGTGCTTGAAGTTTTTCGTTTTCTTTAACTAGCTGCTTGGCTGTCAGTTCCATTTCCGACTTACGTTTGACTGCCCTATCTCTATCAGCAGCTTTAGCTTGAAGTTGTTGGGGGGAGAGTTTCCCTAATTCAAGGTCTTTCCCTTCTTCGACAATCCTGTAAAAATCCTTAATATCCTGGTGTTGTGCCTTACTCCCCTTGATGCCTCTTTCCAACCCCAAGTGCTGCATCGCGGTGTGGTAGCTATCCTGAAAAGCTTGCATCTTCTGCCGACCGTCGAAAAAGTGATTGCACCGGAGTTGTCCTTTTTCATCGAGTGGGACGAAGTATGCATGTAAGTGGGGTGTCGCCTCATCAAGGTGAAGCTCGGCGCGGACGATGCGATCGCTGTAAGTTTCCTGCAACCATGTGAGATTTGTATCAACCCATTGTTTAAGTTTGTCTGAGTGATAATACCCAGCGCAGGTTGGGTCGTCCGGACGGTAGTACTGGGGAGATGCCGTCAGGAGAATCTCGACGCAATAGACAGCATCAGTTCTGATTTTGCGCTTTTGTTCATATTGCCCAATTTTAGCCAGTACCAAATCTTCAAGTTTTTCATTTGGGTCATCGCTGCCAATAAGCCTGATGTTTTGAATCTCTGAATCCGCATTGGGGGTTTCGCGTGTTCGGGCAGTATGGGCTTCACTGCCAGCAAGATTGCTGCGTTTGAGTTTTTTAGTGCGGGCGATCGCGTAACCGTATGCCATATCTTATTAGCTGAATGTTTTTTCTGGTTCTGGCGTTACTGATTAATGGGAAGATAAACTGATTGGAATGCTGAATTGTTGATTTCAGTACCCGCGACTCTTCCCCCTAAGCGGGCGAACGCAGGTTATTTGTGACGAGCGACAGCGAGGCATTGCTATTGCAACCCGTAGGGCAAATAACCGTAGTGAGTACGACTATTTTAGTCTGCCCACCCGAAATCCGCCTTTGCGGTAGACCCACCCGCGATG
>CAXTNZ010000029.1:31540-36983 GCA_964245695.1 uncultured bacterium
GTTATGTGTAGCTCAATTGCCTGCGTGGATTGGCGTTGGGGTGTTTTTAAGTGGGGGTGCGGTCAGGGCGTGTGGTTGGTTGTGTGGCACAGTTGAGACACAATTTGGATACTCAAGTATTCTTTACTGACGAAGTGGTATGGCACAGTTCGGTCACAGTTTTAGCGCATTTGCCGTGCCCTAAAAGGAGGATTGTTAACGGTGGGAAAATACTGGTGTTTTTAGCGATGGCGGATTAATAGGATACGTGGTTAAAGTAGTGCTAATCAGCAATCATTTTTTGTCAATAAGCCTATGGCAGCGTCCTATACTCTCAATTTATCAATTGATTTTGGCGGGTCAGGCAGTAAAGTCATTTATCAATTTGGGGGAGGTAAACTTCAATACATGATGCTTGAGCCGGGGTTGGAGGAAGTATCGAAGGAAGATTTCAAGCGCTACAAAGACCTGCAAGTTTGGAGGGGGGACCCAAAACCAGAAGATGATGCTTGGTTGGAGTGGAAGGGCAGTATATATGTAGTGGGCAATTTCGCTCTTGAGTTCGCAGCCTCTGATAGGATTAGAGAGCGCAAGTACGAGAATGCGTTGTACAAGGCACTGGCAATTATTGGCATAATTCTCGAAAAGCATCAAGTAGGCGGTAAGAAGCGTAAAGCTGAATCCCCCAGGATAATCTTGCATTTGGCGCTAGTGCTTCCTTGGAATGAGTACAACGACCACATGCGGTTTCGCGAACAGTTGCTGTTGATGCTCAAAAGCTTCAAATTCCGAGGGGTAGTATGGGATATTACGCTCAAAACGTTTATCTGCCAACCAGAAGGTGCGGGATTACTGGCGATGAGAATCAAGCAGAAAGGTAAGCCTTGGTTCACTGAAAACAAAGTGGCGCTGTTGATGATGGGACACCGCAATTGCACCGTCCTTTATTTTGAGTCGGGTATACGCAAAGTTGGGGATAGTCCCTTGTTGGGATTTAGCACCTTTTTGGATGATGTTTGCTCCCGTGTGTCTGGAATTGAGCGCGATAAACTGGCGGCGGCAATTTTTTTAGGCTTGCACCAAGCTCAATACAAAATATACAAGGAGAACCGCACCCTTCATCCAGAATGGAAGGAATTAGAAGCAATTAAAGCTTTGGCAACAGCGCGTGACTCAGAATTACGAGCTAGAGAAGTCAGGGATATTGCGTCGGCAATTGGTGATAATATACCAAATTATTGGTTAAAAGTACGCAAGTGGCTTGATTCTAAAATGCCTTTGCTACCTCAAGAGGTGATTCTAGGTGGGGGTGCGGCGGTATTTCTAGAGCCGGAATTGGAGGCATATTTCAATTGTGAAGCAAGTAAAACTTATAACGCCCCAAAACGCTCTGACGGCGAACGTCCGCAACAATATCAGGGGCGCAATTTTAAAAGTCATGCCGATTTGGTGTGGTTGGGCGATATCCAAACCCAGATAGAAAAAACGTTTGATTTTGAGTATGACGAGCGATGCAAACAACTGCTGTCGTTTCGGCTGCTTGATGCCTTTGGGATGATGGATCAGCTTAAGGAGACTGTGAAAGAGGCGGTGCAAAATGCCCAAAGCTAAAGCCAACAGGGTACGTAAAAGCTTGTCCCTGCCTCGCTTTACTCCTGATGAGGGTACGCCACTGGCATTGGTTGCAGATTACCTCAATGGTCTAGAAGCGGGTCAAATGCCTCTTCAAGTGCGGGAAATGCTGGTGATGTGTTTGCTGCCGCTTGCTAAACACCACTGTGGGCAGTTTACTCCTCTTCAGGTGCGTGATGCCTACTTAATAGCACGGCGGATGGCAGAGAACCATTTTGGCATTATGGCTGTTGAGCTAGGTTTGGATGCTAACGTGTATGCCTATGTGCCTCAACCACTGTCTGTAGCTACCGTTATTGATGGCAATGGGAGTAATAGCAATATGTCGGCATCAGCAGCAGGAGTGGAAAAAGAGGAATCAGCATTATATGATTCTAGTTTGATTCCAGGGCAGGTGGAGTCTGGCTTTATCGACAACCTTTTTGGGTAGAGGTGCGCGCGATCGCGTGCTTGCGTTTTAAACAATTTGCTGTCATGGGCTCCTTCAGTACACCTAAAAATGATCCAGCCGTGTTTTGGGTAGATGTCAAAAAGTGGCGTTGCTTTTATTGCGGATATGAAACTTAAAAAACCAACATCATGAACTCTTACTTTCTGCGCGAGCGCTCGCTCCCACTTATATTCTGTCCGGCAGATTTCGCGCAGAGAGCGATTGTGTGCGTGAAAAAAATCCATATTTCTATTCAGCAACGCCCAAAAAGTTAATGTGCGTTGTGGAAGGTTAATTAGATATAGCTGTCGATTTGCTGACTCAAGATTATGTACTGACACGGCGCGATCGCACAATCGAGTTAATCTCTTGTCAGCCAAAAAACAGATGCGCGAACACTCTTCAAGTCAATGATAGAACACTTCAATAGCACAACGGTAACAATTTACAATTCGGATCGCTCCTGGGTGTAGTTTGAACGTCCGCTAGTCAATTGCAATTGCCCTAGGTGGGACCGGACAATCCGGAGTACGCGGCATTGAGTACTGCGGGCTGGGGAATTCTCAGGCGATCGCTTGAGAAGTCCGGGGGCTGGCATAATCGGAGATGCACACTTTCTAGGATTACCATTATATGCATATTAGATGTGGAATAGCTTAGCTTCCGCATTTAAGCCAGAATTCACGACTGTATTAAAAGAAGCAGGATACTTAAGTCAGTACAACCAAACATACCGATATCCGCTCTTAAGCAACAGAAGATTTTAATTTTAGTCCTGGAGAACTTAAGAAAGCATTTCGACTTGCTTGTGAGGTGTATAAAAATGTATTAGATTCAATGCCCTCTGAAATTGATTCCAACCGCCGACAAAATTAATTGTGCAATTTACACAATTAATACTCAACTGATAGGGGGCAAAGAGTACTGAAAAGCGCCCAGTGTCTTAACCAGCACCATAAGCAACTGCCCCTTGGGCAGTGCCGAAGGTAATCGCTCTTAAACGAGCGCTATTTTACCCCTGCTCCCCGATAGCTGAAACCCTCATTATTAGGTCATTTTATGAAGTTTGTGAAAACGGTCGTCGGTAAAGTCGAGTTCTCGAATGTCGATTCCACACACCTGATCCAAGATATAACGTTGTTGCTCGACCATTCTCTTACCCGGATTTTGCGATGGTCTCCCTGTGACACAATGTAAGATAATCAGATTATGGCTACCCATCCCCAGTCGAGTCCCTCTTGCTGCCAATGGCGAGGCAAGTGTCGATTGAGGATTTCGGGTAGTTCCATTTTCATCATCACCTCAAGCAGTAGGACAATGTCGTCAATGCGTTCCGAAATAATTTTTGGCTGACGCAGCCATTCTTCAGGCATGTTAACCTCCGGAACTGATTTTCAACAAGAGCGTTCGCACTAGAGGGAGGAAATGATCGCTCTTTAACTGGACAACTTTTTCTTCAAGCGTGAACTATTTCAGCTTTTTGATTATCGATTACGCGAACTGTGAGGAGTAAGGATACCAAATGGCATTTGACACAGCCATGAAAATCTTTGATACTTCAAAGATGTTTCCTGTGAATGAGAGATATTCGTTGACTGACCTCTGAGTTCAGCAGCGCGCTCTGTTTGTGCTAATTTAACCGAAGCATAAAACTTATAATTAAGTTTTGGGCATTCTAGTAACCATAATCAACAATCCATCGCCTTGGCTTTTAAAGCACTAATTCCCCCTGCCTCTACCCCATGCTACATATTTATAGTATTTTATAAGACTTAATAATTCCGTAATTACACTAAGCGTAAAGATGCCCAACAAAGCGAGAAAACTTTTCCGTGAAGAAGCGTTAGAACGCTTGAACTCTCCAGAACAGCTTGACCGACTGATGCAGGTTACAAGCCGCCAAGCCTGGCTACCCTTGGTTTCTATGGGCTTTTTGGTATTTGTAGCTGGCATCTGGAGTGTAGTTGGGCGAATTCCCCTCACCGTCACAGGTTCTGGGGTGTTGATCCGACCTCGTAATGTGGTACAATTTCAATCACTTGGTGGTGGTCAATTGTTAACCTTGAACATAAAGCCAGGAGATACCGTTACGCAAGGTCAAGTACTCGCTACCATAGATCAATCTAATATTAAGCAACAATTACAACAAGAAAACGCCAAATTTATTCAGATCAAAGAGCAGAACCAAGACACAGATAGGCTGCAAAAGCAACAAATAGCGCTGCAACAAAGAACTCTTGAGCAGCAGCAAAAAGACTTTGAAGAAAGTCTGCGTCGAGAGTCAGTAGCACCAACGCTACACTCCGAAACTATAAAAGCGTTAGAGCAAAAACGACAAAGCCTTGAGCAAAGCCTGTTAAGAGAAAAAGTCGAGCCAGTGCTTTACAAACAAACTCTTGCCGCACTAGCAGAAAAACGCAAAAGTCTTTTAGATCGCTCATCAAAAATTAGCTCATTACTGCAAACTTTGCAACAACGAGTTTCAACTCGTCGTAATCTCTTTCAACAAAAAGTGATTAGTCAGGATGTAGTGCTGCAAGCCCAGCAGGACTTGTTGAACCAAGAGACGCAACTTGGGGATATTCAAACACAACTCAAAGACCTTGATGTTCAAAAAACGTCGAGCGAACGGGAATATCTACAAAACCTAAATAGAATTGATGATATCAAAAACAACATTCAAGAAATTCTTGTTCAAAAAACCAATGCAGACCGGGAGTATCTGCAAAATTTGAATAAAATTGACGATATTAAAACCAAAATTAAAGATATCGAAGCCCAAAAAACCAAACTAGTTCAACAAGATTTAGAAAAGTCAATAGGCAAATTAAATCAAATTCAGGAAGTTAGAAGCAAGATTGCTCAGTTAAAACTGCAATTAACTCAGTCTGGACTAATTATCAGCAAATATGATGGTCGCGTCTTGTCAGTTGGTGTCCTCCCCGGTCAAATTGTCAGCGCTGGTACCCGGATTGGGACTATTGAAGCGGAAGACCCCAACACCAAACTGTCCAGTCTTGTTTACTTTGCTGATAAGGATGGCAAGCTTCTAAAACCTGGCATGAGTGTACAAGTCACACCCAGCGTTGTCAAGCGCGATCGCTTCGGTGGAATTATTGGGGTAGTAACAAACGTTTCTCCCTTTCCTGTTACTACTCAAGATATTACAGCGCAAGTTGGTAACGAAGACTTAGCTCGTAGCCTTGCCGATAGTAACGCAGCTCGTGTGCAAGTTTTTGTCCAACTACAAGAAGACCCAAATACCACCAGTGGTTACAAATGGTCTTCTTCCAAGGGTCCTGCACTAAAAATTTCATCAGGTACCACTACGCAGGTGCGGGTAAAAGTTGGAGAAGTGGCACCTATCTCTTATATTATTCCTATTTTTCGCTCTTGGACTGG
>CAXTNZ010000030.1:0-36814 GCA_964245695.1 uncultured bacterium
TTGGGAGATAAGCAAGCAGCAATTGCTGATTTGCAGAAAGCTGCTGAACTGTTTCGACAACAAGGAAATACAGCGTTGTACCAAAAGGCGTTGGAGTTGATTAGAACGCTTCAACAGTAGTTACTGGCGGCTATTATAAATACAACGAAGATAAGGGGCGTTGCTGAATTTGGTAATGATATCATCTCCTTTGAAATCACCCGTAATAAAAAACCACTAGAAGCTGGTTTTATATAATGTCCGGTTGAACACTTGTCATTGCGAGCGAAGCGAAGCAATCCCAACACCTTTGCGATTGCTTCACTGCACTTCGTTCCCGCAATGACATATCGCAACTAATTTAGCGGACATGATATTACTAAGCATTCACCTGTCCCTCCCAAGCGTAGGGGAGGGACAGACTTGAACGTCCGTTCAAGGCAGGGAGAGGTCAATTCGGGAATTATGGTTAATTTGCCTGACATAATATGAATTATGCTTGTAAACGTTTTTATAGTTTTGCCCCTCTCCACGTAGAGACGTTATATCAAGTCCGCTTAATCAGTTACGATATGTCCGAAGCGAGTGGAACAAAGTGGAACGTTCGCGGAGCGTGTCGCAGACAAGCAATCGCAAGGACTCTGCGATTACTTCACTTCGCTATCGCTGCGTTCGTAATGACAAGTATTTAGCCGGACATGATATTACATGTAACGTCTCTATATTAATTCAATGACAATGTACATCTTAATACTTGCGTGGAGTATAAACCCAAACTCCCCCAGGATGCGACACTATCCGCGTCTTGCTTGAACCAACTAGCACAAGAGTTCGCATATCTACTTCCTGAGGGGATAACTGCTCCAAAGTCCGCACCACAACTGATTCACCCGCCCGTCCAATATTCCGGGCAAGTACGACTATAGTTTGTTGCGAACGATACCGCAGCAAGATATCACGCGCTGATGCAAGTTGCGAGGTGCGTTGTTTGGAGGCGGGGTTGTAAAAGGCGATCGCAAAATCAGCTTCAGCAGCGGCGATAATCCGACGTTCGATAATCGACCAAGGTTTGAGAATATCTGATAGAGAAATCACGCAGAAATCATGACCGATAGGCGCACCAATTCTCGCTGCTGCGGCTTGTATAGCAGAGATACCAGGGGCGACATGAATTTGAATACTTTGCCATTTCTGTTCAGGGTTACAATCCAACACTTCAAATACCGCCGCCGCCATTGCATATATACCTGGGTCGCCTGAAGAAACCACCGCAACTGTTCGCCCTTCTGCGGCTAAGTCCAAAGCCATCTTTGCGCGTGCGAGTTCCTCTCGGTTATCAAATTCATGTCGTCGCTGTCCTTCTCGCAACGAACCAGCTAAATCTAAGTAAAAGCTGTAACCTACAAGGTCTGTGGCTTCACTGAGGATTTGCTTGACTTCGGGAGACATCCAATTTGCCGCACCAGGACCTGTACCAACAATAAATAATTGTCCCCTTGCCTTACCAATTGTGCTGATATCGATTACTTCCTCAGAAACAGCAACAGCAAGATTTATACCAATTTGCTGTTGCACAATTAATTTACCATTAGCACTGGTTGCAGTTAAAGCGATCGCAACTGCATTTTTCTCACTTTGACAATTGAAGAAACGAACTGGTACATTTAAAGCATCAGCAATTTCATCAATTACTGGTTCTGCGCCTTCTTCTTCCAAAGCAAAAACACCCGCCACAGAGAAAATTGAAAGTCCAGCATCGGCTAGCATTTGCTGAACGCAGGATACTGCTTCCTCTGGGTTTACCCCTGAAGCATTGCTCACCCCAATTGCCAGAGTTGCTGGATGATAAACTAAACAGTCTGGTGTTAGCGGCACTTGATATTGTGTAATCTGAATAGTTAGCTTTCCTTCTTCGTCAAAAGGCAGTTTACTATTAATTAACCAGGGAGCAGTTCCTTTCAATTTTACCGTTGCACCTGCAAGCAAATCGGAAATAAACTTTTTTGCATCATCTGGATTCGCTAAATGATATCCTGATGGAGGAGCCAAAAGTGCAGTGTGAAAGCGGATATCTCCGGTTGTCGTAATTGCGGCTTTTACCTCAAGCACTGCTGCAATTTGTCGCGCTAAATCATTCACACCTTGAAGTCCTCCCAACAACGGGACGACAGCGCTACCATCCTCAGCTACAGCTAACACAGGTGGTTCCTGACGCTTATCGGATATAATTGGCGCAAGGGTGCGGATAAGAATTCCCGCTGCACAAATCCCAATTATCGGGGTTCCGTCTGCAAACAATTCCCGTAGTGTAACGCCAAAGTTGGTGAAACTGACATCGACATTTGATGTGCGTTCCGCCAAACCGTAAATAGTTGCATTTGGCAAAGCGGTTTTTATTTGCTTTGCTAAGGTAATACTATTTTGACCGAGAACGACAATTGCACAAGCAGTCATATTGATAATAATGCAGCAAGATTTATTGTGTCATGTTGAGAGATAGGAATGCTTACTTTCAACTTTATGACTAACTTTCCTAAAGAGCGCGATCGCCATTTACACACTTTGTCTGTAGAAGTCAGCAAAAAGCCTTTTTTATTAGTATTCAAAAAACCAAGCCTCTGCCTAACTATAATAAAAGCTTATCAATAAACTTACTGGCAAGAGTGGTCAGAGGTAAAAAGTATCGCCAAATACAAAAAATAGTGGCGATCGCCTTCTGGGAAAAAGTTGGCGATAAAGCTGATTGCATTAACTTTTCTGTTCTCACTCAAGTATTGCATTTTTGAAAAAATCTGTTACATTACTTTACAGACAGTTGCAATTACAACACTTTGACGAAAGGAGTTTCACTTATGACAGGTTTCAATAATCCTAACCCTGCTGCTTCAGATAACCGTAATGCTCTGCGTTTTGGTTTCACTCCTCAAAGTGAAAATTGGAACGGTCGCTTTGCAATGATTGGTTTTATATCTATCATTTTGATTGAAGCTTTGTCTGGTCAAGGCTTCCTCCATTTTTGGGGTATCGTGTAAATTATTGATTTAGGCTTTTTCGCATAAAAGTTGATAATGCTCGGTTCACCCAGAACCGAGCATTGATTATATGTAATAGTAATCATGGTGTTTGTCCAAGCGCAATCGGTCTTTGAAATATCAAGTGCGGATACAATCAATGTATAGAATAGACCAGAGTATGGCGGAAACATAAATCATAAATTATACTTATCTATCAATTGCTAACATTATTTTTTATCATGGTTTTTCCAACTTCCCCCTGATACATGACTGCTGTGTTATACTCTTAGGTGAGAGTTAATTCGGCGACCGCGTTTGTTTTTATTATTGACAGGCTTTTTCCTTTTGGTATTCACAGACTTTTCTCCGAAATTTAAATCTTTACACACTTACAATTTCGGAGACAATCTATGTCAGTTTACGTAGGCAATCTTTCTTACGAAGTTACAGAAGATAGTTTGAATGCTATTTTTGCAGAATACGGTTCTGTAAAGCGAGTTCAGTTACCTACTGACCGTGAAACAGGTCGTGTGCGCGGCTTTGGTTTTGTGGAAATGGGTACAGATGCTGAAGAAACAGCAGCCATTGATGCTCTTGATGGTGCTGAGTGGATGGGACGTGACCTCAAAGTTAATAAGGCTAAGCCTAAAGAAGATAGAGGTTCGTTTGGTGGTAATCGGGGAAACAATAGCGGACGTGACCGCTATTAAGCTTCATAGATTTAGCTCTTTAAGCTAACCGATTAGTCCACTAGTCCAGCAAATTAATTGGATTTAGTAGCGGCTCAAGTGTTCCTGCTTGAGCCTTTTTAATACAAAATTTGGACTATACGCCGAAAACTTAAGCGATCATATAGCCAAAATTCATTTTCTGGAGTTCTCGATGTCAAACTTAGCCAGTCCCGTCGAACCCGCTGTCTTAATCACCATCATTGGTGAAACAGTGCTGAAAGACCGTGTTATCAAACTGCTGAAAAGCCATAGTGTTAGCGGCTACACCATTACTCAAGTACAGGGCGAGGGTGGACACGGAAGACGCTTGTCAGACTTAGCAGGCTACAACACTAATATTGAAATCAAGATCATTGTTTCATTAGAAGTATCTGATGCTATTTTTTCAGCACTGAAAGAGGAGCAAGGCAAGCACGCCTTGATCGCTTTCCGGCATAATGTAGAAGCCTTCTATTAATTAACCTTCGTGACTAGTGCAGTCCTGGTACTGTTGCAATAGCAAGTGTTATAAAATGCCCAGTAGCTGAAAATTTTCATTCTTACTAACTCTAATATAAGGTATCTGAAGTATCATATTTAGTAACGTCACAAGATAATGTTTGCCTAAATAACACGTTTTCACGTGTATAAAATATGAAAATCACTTCAAATCTAATTCCAGAATTTGAAAAATTATTTAGAGAAAAGTTACAACTAAATAATTGTCGGCTTAGAAAGAAAAGACAAGAGAATAATTATGAAATTACTACTCCAGCCAAAGACATTTTTTTGATGTCTTGGTGCGAATTTCCGGAAATTAGTTTAATATATCAGCCTGTAGGGATACGAACAGATCAGACTATAGTTTATGAGCGGGCTATTCGTTCACACATTAATTTTTGTGTAAGTACTCTCCAGAATAACGCTCACTCTTAATTAGCATTACTGGTGAAACAACTAACACTTAGATTAGAAAATTCTTGGCGCTGCAATTTCTGTTAACGAGCAAGTCTAATATTCTTCGGCTTCACTACTAAAATAAGCGTGGAGTTCGCCTTTTGGTGATATCTCCACAATTTTTACCTTCAGTAGTTCCACACGCCGATGATCTAAAATGCCTGCAATAATCATGCGATGATGTTGGGCTGTCCATTTAGCTATTACAGTCATAGCGATCGCTTTTCTCTCGATGCACGCATCATCTAATTAATATCAAGTTCGGTTAATCAATTTATATATTGGGAACGCGGTAATTCGTAATTGGAGAAAATCATTACCCATTTCCCACCTCACGGATAATATAAATGGAACTAACGAACCTGATATAATTTACTTCTACACACTCGAAGCTCGGCGGTGTCGGCGCAGCACCAAACCGGCTCCAATTACGCCTATACCGACTAGCATCGGAACTGTTTTCGGTTCCGGAACTGCTTGGGGTACCAGGAACGAGCCACTTATTGTTGCCGGCGATATTATCGGTGCAGTTAGCCCAGTTGGGTCTGGATTGGATGTAATAGTCTGGAATAAATCCAAGGTGCCAGTAGCACCTCTAAATCTGCCTTCACCACCAGTGATACTTATAGTACCAGAACCGCTTTCAAGTGAAGCAGTACCTCTATTAGTTCCAAACAGTTTATCATTTCCCTGACCAGACAAAGTGAGACTGCCAAATGGTACGTTTTGTAAACCAAACGTTGCTGGGTCGGAATTATATGTAGCTACACCAGTATTAGGGTCAACCTGACTGTAGTTCCTGATTATCAGGTTAGTTAGACCATATGGAGCATCAGAAGCTTGCCCTATGACAGTTGTATCTAAAACCAAGGGTATGTCCGTCAGTTTAGTGGTAATTTCTGAGTTGTAGGTGGCTTTAAATGGATAAGTAGTTTGTGCGATCGCCTTTGTTACACTAGATCCAAAACCGACTAATGTCACTACACCGAACACCCATGCAGTATATAAACTCTTAATCATTTGCCCTCCGGCTTGAGTACTAAGTATTTAATTTGATAACCATATAAAGATAAATCTACAGGAATATACGGTTATTTCTTTAATAATTTGACAAATTTTTACAGGGTGTTTATAAAGATTTTTAGATTGATTCGCTATCGATGGTTTATGGTAAAATTAAGCCCAAATTCTACTTAAAGCATCTACGGTGTCCGGCGAGATACGCACAGACACGAATCTCGGTGCAATACCAATGATTGATGCCCTCACCCCTGAGCAAAAACGACAGCTTTCGCTGTATCGCAGAAAATCGAGAAAAAAATGGAATCGAATAATTCGATCAACAGACCGAATTGATTTAGAGAACGCCACCGCCGCGATCGCGCTGGTCTATGCTCAACTTGGGTTACCTGCTCCAAAAATTCTTTTCTTTCCAAGTCCTGATGCGGCTTGGAAACCCATCCAACTCAAACTCATGCGCCACAGATGGCTGACTCGACTCCTCCGACGAAGCACCACCCTCGTGACTGCGATTTTTGCAGGTTCGGGTTGTTTATCTGCTGTAATAATTCTTCCTTTTATGCTTTTGTACGGGTTATTGCGTCAGTTAGAATTTCTGTCTGCATTTCTCAATATAATTGCCATTACGATTGGGTTATTGGCGCTAACAATGATCGCAACTGGATTCATCTTTTTGCTGCTTAGTCCATTGACATATTGTTTAGAACAATTAGAGTTGAAGTGGAATCGCTATCAACTGCGACAGAAATTTGGTCAGCGTCTAACTTCTCGCTTCGCCGAGCCATTAATCCAGCAGATCCATATTCAGCTCGCTCAACAAATTTCTCAAGCAGTATGGGATGACATCGCTGAAGAAGAAAGATTCTTCCGTTCCGAAAACGCTCACCAGATATGGTCACAGCTTGATCGACCCATTTACGAAGAATGGCGAAACCAATACGGATGCTTTGAAGAAAAGTTCCAGCCAAGCGCTCAGTACTTTTTTGAGTTTCCGATCACTTTAGCAGGGCGAATCGAATTCTATGATTTTTGTATCTCAGTTCTTCAGTGTTACTACACCACATCCCAAGAGTGGGCGTTACGCGATTTGATGCAGAAGTGCAGCTTTATTCTGCCGTTTGAGAAAGTATGCGTCGTGTGCGATCGCCCGGTGAAATTCTCATTAGACTCAAAAAACCGACTCCACGCCCTCAATGAACCTGCACTTCAATTTGCCGATGGCTCGTGCTTATATTTCCATCACGGTTTGAAAATACCTTGAAGGGGGTCAGCCGGGATACCTGCTTTCATCTCGATTTTACCTTTAACAGCACTCGTGGCTCACACTGTACCTGTACCCAGGTCAGTGTTGAGATGAATTGCGCGTGAGTTGACGACAGTCCTCTGACCAATGCGACAGAGAGGGAAGAGGACATGGAGGAAACGAGCAAAATATGTGTTTTGAGTTGACATATTTTTAATTATTTTTGTTACCATAAACATGTAAACACGGTAAGGTCGATACCATGTATAGAGCAGTGAAAGTTAGAATTTATCCTACTGACGAGCAAGAATCCTATTTAGCTCAATGTTTTGGCAATACTCGTTGGTTGTGGAATTATATGCTTGATACCACAACCAACACCTATAAAGAAACAGGGAAAGGTCTTTCTAAAGCTGCGATGGACAAGTTGCTTCCTGGTTTGAAAAAGGAATATGAATGGTTGGGACTTGCTTATAGTCAAGTTCTGCAACGAGTAACATTCAACCTTTCAAGCGCGTTTGTCAATTTCTTTGAGGGACGCGCTAAATTCCCTAATTTCAAATCGAAACATGGTAAGCAATCAATTCAATATCCCCAGAATGTGAAGCTGATGCCAGATGATTCTGTGATTAAGTTTCCTGGTAATTTGGGGATGATGAAAACCGTGTTCCACAAGGAACACAGTAACGCAAAATTCACAACTGTAACCATATCAAGAAATGCGGACGGTAAGTATTATGCATCTATTCTTTTTAACCAAGAAGACAATCCAGTAGTAGCAATTAGAGAAGCTATTGGGGTTGACCTCGGTTTAAAAAACTTTGCTATAACTTCCGAAGGTTCAAAATACGATTTGCCAAAGAACAAGATCGCAAAATTAGAAAAGAATAGGAAACGCAAACAGCGTAAACTAGCCAAAAAGATAGATAAAACTTCAAAGGCGCGTCGTAAAGCTAAACAACTAGTTGCACTCATTTCTAGCAAAATAGCTAGAGTTAGAGAGGATTTTCTACACAAGCTATCTCGCAAAATAGCATACGAAAACCAAGTTATTTGTGTAGAAGATTTGGCAGTTAAGAATATGGTTAAAAATCCCAACCTGGCAAAGTCGATATCAGACCAAGGATGGGGTATGTTTCTAACCATGCTCAAGTACAAAGCTGAAAGATTTGGTCACAACTACCAAGAAATAGGTCGTTTTTTCCCATCTTCTCAACTTTGTAGCGAGACTCTACTACCAATCCCAATGCTGCAACACGGTTATGATTCATTGGGTGTAAGGTTTGTAGATTGTCCTCACTGCAACAAACAGCATGATAGAGATATCAATGCTGCAATAAATATTAGAAATGAAGGTTTGCGAGTTTTGGCGTTAGGAACTAGCGCTTCTGCCCTTGGAGGGGATGTAAGACCAAAGTCATCAGGACGTAAAAAATCCATGAAGACTGAGGCAATCCCCCGTGAATTGGGAAGCCCACACCCTATCTGTACTCAGATGGGTGTTGGGTAGTTCACCTTATTTATTTGCACGCTTCGTGGTTGATCCCGATAGGAGCAAGATCTGAGTAAAGAAAAGGTAAAGGGGGGCTGATAATTTAGTTTGGGAATTTATTCTCACTCTTTGTTCTGCAAGTTTCTTATGGCTGCCATTGACTTGGTATCATAATTAATGAAAAATATGGCACTGTAGTTGGATCAACTTCACTCAACGGTACAATTCGCTGGTTCTGCATCGTTGCTTTTTCAATAAATTTTGCTCGTTCTGCTAATCCCAGTTGTTTCAGCACTTCGTAAACTTTTGTAAAGTGCTTACCCAGCTTGATGATGACAGCAGCATCAGCAACTGCTAACTTTGGCAATAGTTCTTCAGCAGGAAGTATCGCAGATAACACCATAAAAGCATCGTTACGATAAGTCAACGGTACGCCCAAAGCTGATGCACTCGCCATTACAGACGAAACACCCGGAACGACTTCTGTCGGAAATCGCTCTGACAAACGAGTATAAAGATACATAAATGTCCCGTAAAAAAACGGGTCGCCCTCGCACAACACAACTACATCTTGTCCAGCGCTGAGATACTCGGCGAGTTTTTCCGCAGCGCTATCATAATGAGGTTGGGCAGATTCGTCAATTTTGAAGGGAAAGAGCATCGGTATCTCAATTTGACCTTCAGGCAGATATTCGGCGACAATTGAGCGAGCGAGGCTTTTACCAAACGACACTGGATAAGCGAGTACAGGAACAGTCCGCAAAAGCCGCAACGCCTTTAACGTCATCAGTTCCGGATCGCCCGGACCGATGCCAATACCATACAGACGACCAGATTCTACCATAATTATTGCTCCTCCTTGGCGATCGCATTTACTGCTGCTGCTGCCATTGCACTTCCACCGCGCCGACCATGTATAGTAATAAAAGGCACGCCACGGCTATCTTCTGCCAAAGCTGCTTTCGATTCTGCGGCTCCGACAAAACCAACCGGAAAGCCGAGAATTACGGCTGGTTTGGGCGATCCTGCATCAAGCATTTCTAGTAACCTAAAAAGTGCTGTTGGCGCATTACCTATAGCAATTACTGCTTTCTCCATATGTGGTAACCACAGTTCCATAGCCGCAGCCGAACGTGTATTTCCTACCTTTTGTGCTAAAGCTGGTACTTCTGGATGGTGAAGCGTACAAATTACAGGATTTTCTCTTGGTAATCGCTTGCGGGTGATGCCTTCTGCTACCATTTGCGAATCGCACAAAATCGGCTTTCCCGCTATCAATGCGGCTCGTCCTGCGGCTACGGCGTTGTCTGAAGCGGCTAAGTCTGTGATAATATCAGTCATACCGCAAGTATGAATCAAACGCACCGCTACAGATACTAAATCCGGAGATAAGCTGTTTAAATTTGCCTCTGACCGAATAATCGAGAAAGAACGCCGATAAATTTCATCACCATCACGTATATAATCTATCATCGGCTATTGCCCTCGTCATCAAATAATTGCCGCAACTCTTGCATAGCATATCTATTAGTAAATTCCCCAAAAGATTCATCGAGCTGATTACGCTTAATCTGGTATACTTGCAACATCTGTAAAATCAGGTGAGGCACTTCAGCAATAGAGACGTTAGTATATAACTCACGCCCAAATGGCTGCTCTTTATCGCCCACATAGATGTGATAGCCTTCAACTACAGTCTTATCTTTTTCTATGGAAGTACCTAATAAAGTGATATCACTTTTGCCATGATAAGCGCAGGATTTAGGGCAACCGGTAAAGTGAATTTTTACAGGTACATCTAAGGTGATATGCTTTTTCAAGTACTCTGACAAAGCTAAAGCTTCTCCTTTTGTATCGGTAGCTGAAGATGCACAGCCTGTTTTACCTGTGCAAGCTACGAGAGAACCTTGAATCTGATTTGCTCGATAATGTAAACCCAAGCGTTCAATTTCATCTTTGACGTGGGGAATGCTTGAGTTAGGAATATCGGAAATTAATAAGTTTTGCCAAGGTGTTAATCTTAGCGTTCCACTGCCATAAGTCTGCGCTAAATCTGTTAAAGAGTGTAATTGTTTGCTTAAAAGCTGTCCCAACGGTAAGACAATTCCCATGTAGGAAAGTCCTGGCTGTCGTTGGGGATGAACTCCCAGATGGTTATAGTTTTTGGGATTTATACTTTTATCTAAAGTTGGTTTTAATCGCTTTAATAAAGAAAAAGGAAGATAAGATTGAGATCGCTGTAAATACCATTCGACACCTTTATCTTGCAAAAGGTGTTTCAAACGGACTTTGCGAGCCAAACTTTGATCTACATTATCCAGATAAACCTGTGCGATCGCCACCACCACGCTTAAACATTCTTTCGGTTGAAGTAAGATGTTTGTCGCATCACCTAATATAAGCTGAAAGTAAATATTGTTTTCAACCAGTCCCCAATCTTGAGACGCGTAGACCCAATGCGCCTTATCGCAAGACATCGCACGAAATATAATTTCATTCTTCTGCTCACATATCGATACTGCCCCACCCCCATCAAACGCTACACTAAACTTGGGTGATAATCCTTTTAACTCTGGATGTCCGCAGATATATGCATCTAATTCTTTTACCAAAGGACGCGTATCAATCAATTCTAACGAGTCAATTCCCGCTGTCGGACTCGCCATAATATTGCGGAGATGATCGACTTCTGTTAAAGTTGCTGCAAGTCCAACTTTTTGCAACGTTGTTAGAACTTCTGGGGTAATACCTTGAATTTTCCGGATTTGCAAATTTGCTCGGTTGGTTACATGAACATATCCTTCACCAAAGCGTTCTGCAAATTCTGCTATTATACGTCCTTGCTGACTATTGAGAATTCCCCCAGGAATCCGAATACGAGACAGAATTCCATCTCGTGCGGGGGTGGCGTAGAATAAACCTGGACATACTGGTAATGTGGCTAGTTCGAGGGTCGGACTTGACATAGCAGTAACTCCTTCCCCGTGCAACGCAGGAAATAGATGATAAAAGTGCCTGCTGGACACCGCTTAAGTTAGCATTCTGACTCAGGTAAACCTTTTACAGCTGCGGCACAGTCCCGGAATTTAACCGGAGTTTCCTAACTTTAAGCTTATCTAGCATACCACGTTCTTCAGTTAGTGCATCGCGAATGCCTAATCTTTTTTAAAATATGGATAAATCTAATTTAAACGCAGAGGAGCGCTGAGTAATCGCACTCGTTTCGCAGAGCTTTCTCGATATTAATTCGTGATGAATTTGTGCTTGTACTAAGAACATCCCAACCTACTTTATTTAGTCATGGTAAATTCTCAACACTTACAGTTATCTGAACAAGATGCGATCGCTCTTCTTAATCCGTGGTCATTTCTCGAAATCTTAAAAGTTCAACCAACGAACCAAGGTACAGTCAACACAACCTTTTTTGTAGAGACACAGACAGAAAAATACGTTTTAAAATTATACAACGATTCTATAACTACTGCACAAATTGAGTACGAACATTCATTGCTAGCGTACTTGCGAGCGCGCAATTTGTCGTTTGTAGTTCCAACTCCTATACCAACGAACGCCGGCGAAACGCTGGTTACAGTTAAGCAGGATAACTTAATGCTGCGCGTTGCTCTGATTCCTTTTATTCCTGGTAACAGCAGCGATCGCCAAAATATCGCTCATACCCATGCTATCAGTCAGACGCTTGGAGAATTGCATCATGCTCTTGCTGAATTCGATTTTGAAGGAAAAATGGCTCAATTACCCGCATGGGGAGATTTGAATCATATTCATCCGTTAGTGACACCGCTGGAAGTTCCAAAGTTGCTTAAATTGACTTTAATGCAGCAAGAGCGCCTTGTAAAGACATTGACAGAAGTTCTGTCAGCTGCACCTAATCTATATAAAGTCCTTCCAGTTCAAACAACTCATGCGGATTACTTGTCTCCTAACGTTTTGCTGGTGGAGAATCGTGTAGTTGGAGTTTTAGACTTTGAGTTTGCTACTTTTGACTTGCGGTTAATGGATTACGTTGCAGCACTCGACCATTTTACCCGATTTTCTGGAGAAGCACCGAGCTTAGAATTTGTCAAAGCTTTCAGCACTGGCTATGCTAAACACGTTTGCCTTTCACAATTCGAGCTAGAAGCGCTAATATTAGTTTGGCGTTTACAACAAGCAAGCTGCATTGTCTATTGGACAGGATGGCTGATTGAAGGGAAAGTAACGAACCAAAGCGTAGTAGATGCGGTAGCGAGAATGCTGCTTTTGGAAGATTGGTTGGAAGAAAATACCGCTATGCTTAGTACAATATTGCACAAATTCGTAACGAATTAAATTCTCAAAAGCTCTGCGTCCCTTTGCGCTTACCTTTGCGCTCCTCTGCGTTTAGAAACGCTACGCTTTTACGCAAAACTGAGTCATATTAAGTCAGGTTAATTAAGTTTGATGCAAAAATGGCTGTCTGTAGTCGGGATTGGTGAAGATGGAGTTTTGGGGTTAAATTTGGTTGCACGCAGCTTGGTGGAGCAAGCAGAGGTGTTAGTGGGAGGCGATCGCCATTTAAATATGCTCCCCAAAAGCGACCATCGCGAAAAGCTAATTTGGGCTTCACCTATAAATAATACTGTAGAAGAAATTATATCTCGTCGCGGACAATCGGTTTGTGTTCTCGCTAGTGGCGATCCGATGTGTTTTGGAATTGGAGTAACGCTGCTACGGCGAATTTCGATTGCAGAGATGACGATTATTCCTAGTCCCTCAGCCTTCAGTCTTGCTTGCGCTCGTTTGGGATGGTCGTTAACAGAAGTAGAAACTTTAAGTTTAGCAGGGCGCGATCCTTGTTTATTACATCCGGTAATTTATCCAAAAGCACGTCTTTTCATCCTCAGCGAAGGCAGAAAAACCCCTGCTATTGTTGCCGAAATCTTGGTAAAACGCGGCTTTGGTAATAGCCAAATTACAGTTTTAGAACGCATGGGGGGAACTCACGAACGCATCATCAAGGGTATCGCTGCATCTTGGAATATCACTGAACTTGCCGATTTAAATACAATTGCGGTTGAATGTATTGCAGATTCTTCAGTTGTACCGCTTCCCCGCACTCCTGGTTTACCGGATACAGCATATCATCACGACGGACAACTTACCAAACATGAAGTTAGGGCAGTTACTCTAGCTGCACTTGCACCGATACCGGGACAATTATTGTGGGATGTGGGTGCGGGTTGTGGTTCGATTGGCATTGAATGGATGCGGAGTGATTATCGTTGTCGAGCGATCGCGCTCGAACAAAATCCATCACGATTGCGCTACATTACCGATAATGCCGCAGCTCTTGGTACACCAAATTTGTGTATAATTCAAGCTGAGGCTCCTGCTGCACTTCACAATTTAGAAGCACCCGATGCCATATTTATTGGAGGTGGTGCTACAGCAGACGGAATATTTGATATTTGTTGGCGATCGCTCAAATCTGGTGGACGCTTGGTTGCTAATGCCGTAACTGTCGAAAGCGAACAAAAGCTGCTGCAATGGCACAATCAAGTCGGTGGGACATTAACTCGCATCGCAATTCAACGAGCGGAACCCGTCGGTAAATTTTTGGGTTGGAAAGCGATGGCACCTGTAACGCAATGGGTAGTGGTGAAGTAACTCTATTACTATAGACACAAGCAAACATCCCCGCTATATGAACTACCACGACATCATCACAATTGAACCGGGCAAACGCAGCGGTAAACCCTGCATTCGAAAAATGCGAATAACTGTCTACGATATCTTAGAATATCTTGCAAGCGGCATGAGCGAAGAAGAGATTTTGGCAGACTTTTCTGAACTTACCTCAGAAGATATCAAAGCTTGTCTGGCTTTTGCCGCAGATCGCGAGAAAAAGTTATTCGTGGCATCTCTGTGAAACTGCTTTTAGACGAAAACCTCTCTGACAGAATCATTTCCTCTTCTTGTGGATCTGTATCCGAATTCAGCACACGTCAAAACATTGGCACTCATCCATAGTGAGGATGTACTAATTTGGGAATATGCCGGCATCGAATGATTTCATAATCGTTTCTAAAGACTCTGATTTCCATCAACGTAGTCTTCTCTACGGTCATCCTCCGAAATTCATCTATCTTCGCATCGGCAATTGTCCAACCACCACAATTGTACAAATATTGCGGAATAATTACGGCATCATAAGTCAGTTTGGGAACACAGAGCAAGAAAGTATTTTGGTACTGGTTTGAAGAGCGATCGCCCAACAACTACAATTGTTAGTGAGGAAGCAAAATGGAAGAGCGATCGCCAGGAGAATCCTCAAAGATTGCTCCTTTTTGAATTAAGTCATGTTTTATGGGTTCAGAAATTCCTTGATTATTTCCGAATCGAGCATTTTCTACATTCGCATCACTCAGGATGACATCACTCAGGTTGGCACGACTCAGGTCGGCACCAATCAGGTCGGCACCAATCAGGTAGGCACCACTCAGGTTGGCATCACTCAGATTTCGACCCTTAACTGGATGATTGACAATCTCCTGCACTAAATGCCATTTATCATTCAGTTCATCACTTTCTTCATCATCTAAACTGTCGTTCAAAATTTGAATATCTTCAACAGGAAAACCCCTTAATTCTTTTAGTTCTCCTAATTGAATGCGAGATACAAGCCGTTCGATATCCTCTTGAGAACCCTCAACAATTAATCGGATACTGCCTGCTTGAATATCTGTAATTTTTATAGTGTCTCCTGGATATGTTAGTAAAGCTAATTCCAGGGATACTTTCAAATCACTATTAACTGAATTTATATCGCCTTCTAATACAATAACCGCTTTAATTTTTTTACTTTGTTTATCTAGTACAGTTACTTGACGGTGAACTGCTTGCACTTGTACCACCTCATCAGTATCAGGGCTACTGTAATTAATTCTTTCTAAACCTTGTGATTGTCCTTCTTCTGTTATCCCCGCAACTTCTGCCCAATCCAATTTCAGTGCCTTACATATCCTTTCAAAAGAGTCAAACTGAATTGGCTGACATTGAAAAAATTTTGTAACTGTACTGCGAGATAAAAGCTGAGATTCGGCAAAGTTACTTTTTGACTCAAACCCTAGCCTTTTTAAGGCATTCTCTGCCCTATCTATGCCTTGTGTAGAGGCAGTGTAAGTTACTTTCTTCTTTTTCCTGGCAAGGCTAGAGTCTGTCATAATTTAGCTAATTTTTTATCTGCGAGTATTTACGCGATCACAACTAAGGCATACGACAATCATAGAAAAGACACAAGTGATTTACAACACAATCATTGCCTAGTCAGTATTTCCAGGATTTGGCTCGACATTAGAAGTATGAAATTTAAATCCAAGAGCAAAATCCATGAATAACAAGCTAACCCCTAATCACTCCCCAATCGAATTGAGCATTGCCCAAGAACGCTTGCGGCAAGCTAGTTACAGCTTTAACCTTGCCTTGATTGCAACCTCAGTATCTTTCTTTATTGGACTTGTAGGTGCTGGGCTAATTTTGTCAAATAAAGTTCCAGAAGGAACAGTTGCTGCTGCTTCCGGTTTGGCTTCAAGTGTATGTTGCATATCTCTCGCTAAAGACGCAAACGATAGACTTGACAAGGTTTTAGCAGAAATAAACGAGGAAAATTAACTGTTAAAATGACGGACTTGAGCCAAACCGACAATTTTCCGGCTTGGCTTTTCCTCCACAACCATACCAGGTTCGCCTGCCTTCAAAATGTAAGAAAGCATATATAAAATGGCAAATATTTATACTTATTAAGAAAGAGTTTTCTTAAGAGCCTGACTTTAGATGACTGATTAACCAATTAAAGGCTTCCTCTACATTTGTAGCTTGCTCACCTTCTGGAACCGCTGGACGCTGCACCATCACCACAGGGATACTCAACTCCCGTGCGGCAATAATCTTGGCATAAGTGGCATCACCGCCGCTATTCTTACTGACAATAGCATCAATTTCATGTTGCCTTAGTAGATCCCGTTCTGCAAGAAGGTCAAAGGGTCCCCGGTCATATAGCAGCAACCCTTTTGGTACTAAAGCATCAGGTGTGGGCGGGTCAATCATTCGCATCAGAAACCAGATATCCTGAAGGTGGGCAAAAGCAGCGAGTTCTTGTCTGCCAATAGTCAAAAATACCCGCTTTGCCAGACCTGGCATAATTGTAGCAGCAGCTTCAATACTGTCAACTTCTATCCACTCGTCTCCTGCAACTGGCTGCCATGCGGGTCGAACTAGCATGAGTCTTGGCAGTTTTAATTCAGCAGCAGCAGCCGCATTGAAAGATATTTGCGCCGCAAACGGGTGGGTGGCATCAATCAGCAAATCAATTGCTTCATCACGCAAGTATGCCGTTAATCCGGCTACACCGCCAAAGCCGCCAATCCGTACATTCCCTGAGACATCTTTTGGTTGACGAGTGCGACCAGCTAGGGATATTCTCACCTCAATTCCTGGAAGATTTGCGGCTTTCGCTGCTAGTTCAGCCGCATCACCCGTTCCACCCAGAATTAGTACCCGCTTCATAATTTGTTTTATGACTATCCCCTTATGTTATGGCGGTTCTCCCAAAGGATGAAGTCCCTTAAGCCCCTGCGGTTAATCTTCGTAGTAAGCGTTTTAACGCTTATTTGGGCACTCTTCGTACCCACTACTGACAAATCTATTCTGACTAATGAACCGGTGGTGCCTTATAAATCTATTAGTTCCGTAGCCTTTGCATCCTGACTGATAATTGTACCTTTGCGGTCAAACAGAATCACCCCCACTTTGAGAGAGACATCTGCATACTTTTTCACGTAATTCTCAGCTTTCTGGCTAATCTTCTCAGCCAAAGCAGCAAACACCGCATCTGCCAATTTAAGTTCCACTAACTTCTGGTGCGCTGCATCAGCCGTTGAGAGTTCCAAAACAGCCTGAATTGCCTGTATATCGCCTCCTACTTGAGCAACAGCAGCCGCGATAATTTCTAATTTCGCATCCGCCAAGTGACTTGATGTATTAAAAATTCCCCCTGCTAACTTAATCAGCTTTCCTTGGTATCCCAACAACAGGACAGATTGAGCTTTATACAATCCCGCTTCTACCAGCATTGCACCCAGCCAGTTCCCGGTTGAGACAATGATTTCTTCTGGGATACCTAAACGCTGCGCTACAGAATAACCATTACTACCAATACAAAACACCAAATTAGGAAAGCGTTGCACCTTGTCCTGCAAGATAGCGCGAAATTCGTCTAAGTGGTCAGCAGCACTCATCGGTTGAGAAATGCCACTGGTTCCCAGCAACGACAGACCCTGTAAAATACCAAAAGCTGCATTTGATGTGCGTTGAGCGAGTTGACGACCTTGGGGAAGGATAATCCGCACCGTGGCAGTTTTATCTTCAGGAATGAGGGGTAATAAATTTGCGGCAAACAGTCGGCGGGCATAACTATAAATAGCAGCTTCTCCGGTTGCAGTTTTTCCCAGTCCCTCACCAGCTTCTAAAACTAAAGCCTCGTCTTGTCGTGGTGATAGTTTTACCCATGCCCAAATAGGGGTATTCCTTGTCAAATCCAGGTTATCACCTGGGTCAGACAGGGTAATTGCCAAAGCACTTCCCGATTCTAAAGTGGCGACTTGGTGGACGGGAATGTCTGCGCTTTGAGGAAGCAAGTCCAGCGCCACTGATGATATTACATCTGTGCTGTGTTCCATATGAACTAAGGCTGCCTTTGCCGCAGCCACAGCGAAAACGGGTAGGGTGTAACCTGTACGCGCCATTCTATGCTTGAAACTCACAAATATTCTTAATTTTGCCACTCTCAAAGACCCTTAGACGCTTCCAAACAGTGGTTCGTTTGAGCAATGTACGGTATTCCGAATACACTTTAGACGGTTCATACTACTAATTTACCTTGTCAAGGAGTTGCAAGAAATATTTACATTAAGTTACATTATTTAACAAGAAAACAAATTTAAGGAAAAAAACGATGACAGCACGCAGTTATGTAGTTGAAGAACAGAACCGACTGAACAACTACGCCATTGAACCCAAGATGTACGTGGACGAAACCCAAGGCTTTGGCTTTACTGAGTATGCGGAAAAGCTTAATGGTCGTCTAGCAATGCTTGGCTTTGTCGCACTGATAGCAATCGAAGTCCTCACTGGACATGGTGCGATCGCCTGGCTGACAGTTTTGTAAATTTCTAGTTACGCAGATATCAACAAGTAAATTTAGATTAAATTTAGAGAAAAACCATGAGAACTGATTTTGACTTTCCCAACAAAGACCTATTCGGACCTGTTGTATTTAGACCTGATTTCAACAACTTTGAGACAATTAATGTAAACCAAGCTTGGTCATTGTTTTTCTCTGCGGGTAAGGAAGATAAAGTACTGGGACTAAATCCTGAATTAGGGAGATTTTTTACCTATATATTGATTGCTATTGTAGTAGCGGGTTCTCTTGGGGGAAGTATTTTTACTCACTTGGTATGAGGAATTACGTCGAATTTTTCATAAAGTGAGTGAATTCTCTGTAATAAAAGTCTTGGTTTTAACAGCCAGGGCTTATTTTTTTGATTTTGACGCAGTATAGAGCGATCGCCACAATCTTGAAAAAAACCAAGGCTTTAGGCGTGCTACTTTCCTTAGGATGTTCTAAATAATGCCCAAGCGATAAATCTCTCGGTGTAGTATAACGCCAATTGATTGCTCACACCATTGAAAACTTGATCGAAAGCGTGTTCTGCCCAAGGAATTTCTAAGAAAACAGCGGTATTACCAGATGTCTGTAAGGCTTGATACATCTGCCTTCCATATTTTGCCTGTACTAAATGGTCACGACTACCGTAAACTAATAATGTCGGCGGCAAAGGGCGCGTTACATAATTTATAGGTGAAGCAATTTGATACTGATTTGGTAATTCTTGAGGCGAACCACCAAGAAACGCTTCTAAAACCTTACGGGTATTAATTGGATCGGGACGAGGAGGATTATTATATCCTTCAGTCAGGTTAACTGGACCATAATAGCTGACCACAGCGCGGATTAACGGTGCATCAGGTTGATAAGCGGCAAGCATTGCTAAATGTGCGCCAGATGAACGTCCCAACAACACCATTTGTTCTGAATCAGCTTCATACTCAACTGCATGTGTGCGAATAAAATTGAGGGCTGCACGCACGTCTTCTAACTGGGTGGGAAAGCGGTGTTGAGGTGCGTGGCGATAATCAATGGCAAATACTGTATATCCACGTGATGCCATGTATTGATTAAATTCAGGATTGGCTGCGGGGCTACCTCTTTGCCATGCGCCACCGTAAATGACTACAACGGCTGGATATTTCCCTACTTCTGGCGGTTGGTAAACTTCCATACTTAACTCTATTCCCGCTGGAGTGGCGAAGCGGATATTTGTTTGATGGCGCGTTTTTAACAGATGGATACCGAGTAAGGAATCTGTGAGACTGAAGGGATGCGATCGCATCTTCGCTCTTAAAGAAGCGGGAATCTTTTCTAAATAATCTGCACCTAACCCTTGTGTCATAGCACTTGCCATTTGCATTTGAGTTGGTGGTATATTTGCCAGTAGTGATGCACAAATTAGCAATCCTGTCAAGCTAGCAATGCAGGCTAGGCGCTGCAAATGAGGACGACGAATGCACAACCAAGAGAAAAAAAGCGCAATAGCATTCAATCCGAATAACCAAGGAGAGACTTCCGGCGCTCCTACAGCGAGAATTAGTAGTAGCATAGTCGGAGCGGGAAGGACAATCCAGGCACTAAGGAAAAGACCGACAGCGCTCAAAAGTAGTGCTAATGATAAAAGTATTTTGCCGCGATAGGACATGTCTATTGCATCACAATTTTAGTAAGTTAATAAGCTTTGAATTTTACCTGCTTAATTTGGAAACTGATTCGGGAAAATAGTTGAGATGCGATCGCTTACTTTCTTCTTGCTACAAGATTACCTATTTTCTTCTTTCTCTTCTTCCTTCGTGTGCTTCTCTTCGAGACGCTCCGCGAACGTGCCTTCGTGGTTCGTTAATAGGTAATCTTCGGGCGTGACAAAAGTAAAATCAAAGTGCAACCATGAACAACTATCTCAACTGCTCGAATTCACTTATCGGTATTTTGAATTCTTAAGAAGCAGGTTGACTATTTTTCGTTGATGTGCATAACTACTTCACAAAATTTTAACTTGTGTGTCGGTCTAAAAATTTTCCTTGCTCGTCTACATAGAGGAGAGTACTCTATATTCTCAACTACACAATTGAGCTTATGCGCCTTACCTCCCTCGATGTTTTTCGCGGCATTACCATTGCTGGTATGATTCTCGTCAACATGGCGGGAGTCGCAGATAATGTATATCCTCTCTTAGACCACGCCAAGTGGCACGGCTGCACCCCAACAGACTTAGTATTTCCCTTCTTTCTCTTCATTATCGGTGTGGCGATGACTTTCTCTCTGTCAAAGTACACCGAAGAGAACAAACCCACATCAACTGTTTACTGGCGTATTCTCCGCCGCGCCGCAATTCTATGCGCTTTGGGATTGCTGCTTAACGGCTTTTGGAATCAGGGTGTTGGGACTTTTGACTTAAGTAGTATCCGTATCATGGGGGTATTACAGCGCATCAGCCTTGCTTATTTGTTTGCATCCTTGGCAGTGCTTAAGCTACCGCGTAAAGGACTATGGATATTAGCAGGGGTGTTACTTATCGGCTACTGGTTGGCGATGATGTATGTGCCAGTTCCCGGTTATGGCGCAGGAGTGCTAACGCGGGAAGGTAACTTAGGCGCTTACATAGACAGGTTGATTATTCCCAAAGCACATCTTTACAAAGGCGATAACTTCAACTTTATGGGAGATCCAGAGGGACTTTTTAGTACTATTCCCGCTGTGGTAAGTATCCTTGCTGGCTACTTCGCGGGACAGTGGATACGCAGTCAGCCAGTTAAATCACGCACAAGTGTAGGTTTGGTATTATTTGGCGTCGGTTGCTTAATTATCGGTTGGGCGTGGGGTTTGACATTCCCAATTAACAAAAAGCTGTGGACGAGTTCCTATGTGTTGTTCTCCACTGGTTGGGCGTTAGTGTTGCTAGCAGCTTGTTATGAACTTATCGAAGTGCGACGGATACGGCGTTGGAGTAAAGCGTTTGAAGTTATGGGTTTAAATGCGATCGCTATTTTTGTCGCTTCCGTGTTACTAATTAAAATCTTAGTGAAAACCAACATCGGCACTGGGGAAAAGGCTCCCAGCACCTATGATTGGATTTACAATAATCTTTTCGTGCCTTGGGCGGGTACGTTCAACGGTTCGCTATTGTTTGCTATTGTCACTGTGTTGTTGTGGTTAGCTGTTGCTTATGGGCTGTATCGCCAACGCTGGTTTATGAAAGTGTAAATCTCTTTCGCGCCAAGACGCAAAGTCGCAAAGAACAACTTTGCGACTTTGCGTGAAATTAAAAGGAAATCTTCACTCAAAGGCAACACCTATGGGTAAATCCTCTGTCTCCCTAGCATTGAGTTCGTCGAGAATTCGCCAAATTTCCTGTAACATTGGCTCTAACCCAGCGCCGGTAACGGCTGAAATCAAGAAAACTGGCGCAAAGGAGAGGTGATTAAGTTGCATAGCCAGCGCTTCTAAATCGACAGTTTCCCGATCAACCGCATCAATTTTGTTCAGCGCCAAAACTAGCGATCGCTCTGCTAAACCCCGTCCATAGTCTTGTAACTCTTTCTTAATCGTCTTATATTCGCCTATCACATCTTCACTGGTAGCATCTATCAAGTGCAACAGTACCCGCGTGCGCTCGATGTGACGTAAGAAATCGTGTCCCAGTCCTGCACCATGGGAAGCACCTTCAATTAGTCCAGGAATGTCGGCGAAAACTGTACCATCCCCACTCGGTTTCCGCACTACACCTAAATTTGGTATCAGGGTAGTAAAGGGGTAGTCAGCAATTTTCGGGCGTGCTGCTGACAAAGCTGAAATCAAAGTGGATTTTCCCGCATTCGGTAGCCCAATAATTCCCACTTCCGCCAAGAGTTTCAACTCCAGACGCAGCTGCTTTATTTCCCCTGGTAATCCTGGGAGGGCGTATTCTGGAGCGCGGTTACGGTTGCTCAAGAAATGCTGATTTCCCAATCCGCCTTTACCGCCTTTAGCTACCACAAAAGTCTGGTTCGGCTCAATTAAATCGCCTAGCAGTTCCCCCGTTTCTGCATCATAAATAGCAGTACCGCAGGGAACTTCGATAGTTAAATCCTTACCATTTGCGCCGGTGCAGTTATTTGGTCCACCGCGACCACCATGTTCACCTTGAAAGCGATGGTTGTATCTGAAATCCAGCAAAGTTTGCAGGTTTTCCACAGCCACAAAAATGACTGAACCGCCGCGTCCCCCATTACCGCCAGAGGGACCACCTGCTGGGACATACTTTTCTCGTCGAAAGGCGACAATACCATCGCCACCTTTGCCGGCTTCAACTTCAATGTTTGCTTGATCAATAAATTGCATAATAGTCAAGAGTCAAGAGTTCAAGAGTCAGTAGAGACGCGATTAATCGCGTCTGTACAATAGTCAAGAGTCAAGACTTCAAAGTAATTAACGTTGAGTGTTGACCATTGACTCTTGACTAAATATAAGGTGAAACATCCTCACCGCAATCATCTGCTAGATAGGAGAGGGCGCGGAAACGCAAACCCACAAGTTGTTCATAAAGCGGGTTGATTTTACACATGGCTGGGATATGAACAATCTTGCGTCCAAAGAGGATGACATCGCGCTCAAAGGGACACTGGGAGGGAATCATTTTACACAAAAAGCGGGCAACTCTGGGGTCGCGAATCTCTAGTTTGTTCAACCAGTCACGCAGGGGGCGCAATGCATCAAGTTGGCGCTTTGTGAGAGCGGCGGAAGGAGTCTGTTGTAGCTGCTGTGGATATTCTAGAGTGTGGCGCAGCGCTTCGAGTAATTCCTCTGGCTGTCCTAATACTTTGCACAACTCGTGCAAAAGGTCGTCTTCACTGGGAGAATAAGTACCATCGGCGATCGCTACCATCACCGCTGTTCTTAAAAAATTTTCCGCTGCTTGTGTACCTTTACCCAACACCGCAGCTAATTCCTTCGGTTCAATCGCCTCTAGCGACTCAAAATTGATGCTAGGAGCCAATTCTTTGCCAGTGATGCTAGCAATTAATTCCTGTTCTAGGGCATCAAAGTTACCATCCGCCCAAGCAATAGTCAGTAATCCACGCAGCCAAGCCGCGATTTGTTCGTTACTGTAAGGAGATTTAACAGCACCTTTCATAAACACACACCTCAACCTACCTTACTTTTATACTAAGCTAATCATTCGTAGTCAGCGGCTCTCAGCCCTTCTTTAATGTAAACGCCCTGCGCCGAGCGCACGCTTCTCTGCGAGAGGCTCCGCCAACGCGAACAGACTGGAAGTCTGGGGCTATACAAACGAAGTCCGCCTACGCGGACTGAAAGCCTAAAAGTCCGCGTTCGCGTAGCGTGTCGTAGACAAGGCGGACTTTGTTCGTATAGCTGCACCTTTCAAGGTGTCAGGCTAGAAATTTATCAGCAATAATGCGGAAACTTGGAACGTTCTTCTGTTTAAAAACGTGTAAAAGTATATTAAAATAAACCCGCGCCTGAGGGATTTACAGATATGACTGACCCCGTAACAACCTTAACAGCTTTTGCGATCGCTGAATTGGCTCTGATACATCCTAGCATCTACTAGCTTTGATAATCTTTATACATAAATCTATCATTATTTAACTTACTAAAAAATTGCGTAAAGGAAAAACTCTGCATCCCTCTGCGCGGCTCTGCGTTTAAAAAAGATATAATTTTACACCTACTCCCTTCTTGCCAGAAGATTACCTAAAGTGTAGGTGAAAAGACTACATAAGCTGAGAGACTCAATTGTAGATGAACTTATGGTAAACAGAACCCTTTAACTGTGCGATCGCAAACTACTTCCGATCATACTTGTCAAATTACAGAACTAGAGTGTAAATATGTTGAATAATGTGGTTCTACCGATCCCTTTATGGAGATTTAACATTAAAGTGCCAGGATAGTAGACAGCGTAATCGAAAATTTGCAAAATTGCGAAAGCCATATCCTAGCCTTTTTATCAACTTCAACTTATTGTTAATTCCTTCTACAGTGCCAGTAGTTGTATTAAACTCAACGAGGCTGTCACCAACCCCGTTGGTCTTCAAAACCGTGCTTGAGACTTTCACCTCACACGGCTCCTCAATGATAAGGTGCTTGTCATACATACCTCATTACCCATTTATCCTTGACTTTTTCAAGTCTTTTGGTGGGCTTAGGCTCGGTACTATTACAACCGGATTTAGTGCCGTGGCTGCCATCACTGGCAGTCTTTGTGTCGTGGCAATGTCTGTGTAGGAGTTGCCAATTATCATAAGAATCCTTTCCACCTTGCGATTTGGGGATTTTATGGTCAACTTCCATCACATCGTTTTCTCGGAAAGTCAGTCCGCAGTGGGTGCATTTTCCTTTTTGCTTTTTTAGCAGTGTTGCCACTGTTTTAGGCATTTCCGGATTGTTACCCATTCTAATACTCCAGTACACCAGGTTTCCGTCGTATGGGGACGATTCGCCTTTAACTTTTACATAACGTTTGATTGGTGTCTCGCTATGTTTCAGTAACCGCATTGGGTTTTTACCCTTTTGCCTGGTTGCGAATACCCAGTTATCGCCGCCTATGGATTGCCAATATTTATTTGATACCCATTCCCCGGATTTCTTGGGGTGTCGGCGCTTTGCCCATGCTCTGAGCTTCAGGTACATGAGGTAATCTTGGTCACAGTAAGCTACCTTACTTACCTGTGTTGCGTAATAGTTAGCCCATCCCCGAATTATTGGGTTTAGATTTTGAATTAGCGCCACTTGTGGTGCATTTCTGTGGACTTTTATAACTGACGCTATTTGTTCGTAGTGTAGCTTCTGCTTATCACTGCTTGGGGTGATGATTGGTTTGATTCCTAGCAGTCTTCCGTATTTGTCTTTGCCAGAGTGGTATTTTCCCACTTTGTATTGACGTTACGTTTTGTTTCATAAGGGGCTCGGTAGAACCCCTAACTTTAGCCAATAATTTACCATGATTGAAAAATCTTCTACACACTCTACATAATGCCCCCAGCCCATTGGAAGGTAAAGCATTTCTCCAGGCATGGTAAAAACTTTTACACATTTAGCCTTAGCAAAATCAGGAAATTTAGTTAAATCAACATTTCTCAAGTCGATCTTGCTTACAGCAAGGTCTGTATTAGGTTTAGATGGAAAAATTGACATATAAAGCCAAGGAATATCCCGAACTGGGTAAAGCCACCATCTCTTTGCTCCAACAATTTGATGAATAAAATTGTCTCTAGAATCCTTGTGCAAAGGAGTGATTGAACCTTTCGGACCAATCCACAGAGATGGCGTTTCAAATTCCTCTTTTGTGTAAGCTTCTGGGTAACTTGTAAATAAATCTGATAGCGCTATGTTCTCAATAACCTGAGCTGCAGCGTAAAGGGAAGTGCCCTTTCCTTCGGACATGAGATTCACATAATCCATAACACTTATAAATTCATATTCTCGAGATAAGGTGATTGTTACTATAGGGTCACAGTAATTACCTTTTCTCACCTTGAAAATTATTTCTCCATATTTTTCACAAAGGTTTGAGACTATAGTTTGTCTACATCCTTTACCATAGTCAGTAACTATAACTGGGTAACCTGCTCTTTTAATAAAATCAAATTGGTCATAAAATGACCGTAAATTTATTCGTTTAACCGTTTTGATTCGAGGTTGCTCCTTCATAAGTTCATATACTTTTTTAAACCTCGGTCCTTCCATTACATCAATATAATGAGTCATATTTTCCTCAAATTAAACAACTTAACTCAAAACTGACAATCTATCAAATCATTAGGAATGTCCTCATTATGGTAAGGATTCAGACCGCAGAGAAAAAATCAGCGAAGGCTATACAATTGTATGAACAACATGTGCGCGTAATGCCTTTCCTGGTTTTCGCTTCGTCTTCTCTAATGTCGTTTATAGTGTTGATTTCTTTTTCTATGATTTCTTGATTCTATCTTGTGATGGGAGTTTTAATGAAGTTTTACTGTCTTAGCGTGATTATTTCTTTGAGTCCTGCTATCTCCCACTGAAGAACCTGGATAACTTCTACCAATTCTTCCTTCGACAAATAGATTAAATGTATTTTGGCTCTGCCTTCACTTGATTTGACACCTTGCAAAGTCGCCTTTTGTCATCAAGCTTCGTGAACCTTTACTGATGTTGATATCGATCCTAGGCGACTATCCACCCCACAATAAAGGTTCTCTTCCCCAGATACGGTTTGGTATGCTTCGTCTCCGTATCGATAGTATGTCGAGGCACATACTGCATCAACGCTAGGATGGCACAAAAGATATTCAAGACCCCAAATTTCTGCAGCAGATGCTCCTCCAACACGGAAAGACTGCTCAAGCAATGCGAACCGCTTAACTAACTCACAAGTGCTGTTTGAATATATGGATGCGATTCCCGACACTATATCCACATTGAATCTCGCAGTTTTAATCTCTGGAATGTGTTTATTTAGAAGCGCTCTAAAAAGGAGTGCTTTATCTATAATTACTTGTGCATCTTCTTTGTTGAAAATGCCAACCCGAGCAAGCAACTCAGGAAGAATATATTTGCCTGTTTGCATAATTACAAAATCAGTTCCCCCGTATAGTCCTTGAGAGAACCTTTGAACTCCTATACAATGTACTTGGTGAAAACCAACAGTGACAAAACTCACACTATATGTCTTCAAATCTTCTGGGTGAAGATTTTCTTCCACCACCAGTCCGTATTGCTGGAGCTTTTCGTTATCCACAATCTTGTCGGAGATAAACTGCTCTAGCTCCTGAAAAGAGGTGACTACAAACTGGTTCATTCCTAAATATCCAAGCGGATCTTTGAGTCGAATTTGATACACTCCTTTATCATAGAGATGGTTGAAAGCTGTTCTGATATCCTCAATGTTAAAAACTGTGAATCCGGGAAGGACAAGATCGAGGTGTACAAGCTCTTGCGAAAATTCATGAGACCATCCTAGCGGACAAGCTGCTTCTCTACTGACCAACGGATGCATTATTGCCTTTGTTGATTGGTAGGCTCTTGGCACAATTCCACCAAAAAAATCCTTTTCACTTTCGATCAGCGCATCCTTGATGAGCTTTTCGTTCTCGCTAAATTCAAGAACTATAGTTTTATCAGCAACATAGTATGTTTTTCCCTGATCAATACCACCAAATCTCTCGAAAATTGAGGCAATTTTGTCCACAATCCGAAGATTTCGATAATGAGCGAGCTTAAACCTTGGTTTGTTGGTCTTGATGACTAATGCTTTTACTTTAGACATTTACTTTACTCGACCATTGTGCTTTGGGGGTTGGTGTAACAATTGGTAGTTGCATCGCTCGCTGCCTCTGTAGGTGGTCTATTCGATACTTTGCCATGAATCTTGCTCACCTAACAATCACTAGACCAAAACTTTTGAAAGTTGACGAAAGAATAAGGATTTCAGGCGACTTTCTGGGGTTGTCGATCGCGATCAAAAGCGATTGCGCTCTGCCCAGATGCCGCTTCATTAAAACCGGAAAAATCTGCTAGCCTCATTACTACTTTCTTCCCGTCAGAAGATTACCTAAAGTGTAGGTGAAAACACTACATAAGCTGAGAGAGACTCAATTGTAGATGAGCTTATGGTAAACAGAACCCTTTAACGGTGCGATCGCAAACTACTTGCGATCGTATTTGTGAAATTACGGAACTAGAGTGTAAATATGTTGAATAATGTTTTGAATCTGTTCTGGTGTTTGAAGCTGGGAGGATTGAAGATAATTGTCTAGTTTTTCTCGCACCTGTTGTATGTTGATTTCTGAGGGAAGATGATGCAAAAGCTGAAGCCTTAAAAAATGAATAATGTATTCAGCTAAATTAAAATCCGGTGAATAGGGAGGAGTGTAAATAAATTCCACAACAATTTTATCCTGAATATTCAAAGAAGATAGATGAGGTTGTAATTGCGCTAGCATCTTTTTGCTAATAATTTTACCCGTCCAAATATTTCTATCTATGCCATAATCTATTGGCTTCTGCTCAAGTAATATTTTTTTTTAGCTCCAACCGTTGTGATGAGTTTAATCTAGATGGTACTTGATGATTTATCGATTTAACTAATTCATTTAAACCACCTTTGAGATACTTATCTATCCAAGTTGACAATGTTTTATAACTACAACCTATAATTGCAGAAACCTCTGTTCTCTTTTTACCCTCGTACAAATATTTAATCGCTAATAGTCTTTTTCGTACATAGTCTTTTTGATACTTTTAGTACATTTTTCCCCAAAAATCAAAGTCAAGCTGGCGATCGCATAGCTGGAATGTTCGGTTTATCGAATATTTACCCATAATTTTCTCCTGATCGCCTTATGTAATACTTTGTTCTACATTATAGGTAATCTTCTAGCGGGAAGAAAGTAACTTTTCTCACCCTTACCCATCTACTTGAGATTTTCCAGGCGATGGAGTATGATGAAATTGCCTCATAATGCTAACTTTTCTCAATTAATCCTTTCCTTATTCGTAATCAAATACGTATCGTTTACGATTAATTAGACTTGGCTAAATTACAAGATATTCAGGTATACATAATGTTTTATTTTGGTATCGAGCATGAAGTTGCTTTTCTCAACTATGAAGGAAAGTTTGCTGATTTTTCGTGCACCAAATTTGCTGATTTTAATCAAATCGTTGAAAGATTACCTACATATCCTAGCGACTATCCACAATTGCGCGTTGGCGGTGCTGGTATTAAACAAAAAAGATGGTATATTGAAGGGTTTGAAAGATTTGAAGATTCGGAAAATGTGATCGAATGCGTTCCTAAAGGTATCGAAATTAGAACAACTATAAATCCTACTATTCAAAGCGCTATAAATGAATTATCAGAAAGTTTTCGCTTGCTGTGTAAAAATGCTAGCAGCTTCGGTTTTTCGCCTGTCTTGGTTAGTTTTAATTTATACTACGCTGTTTTTGAGCCGCAACCCCCATTAAATGATTATGAAATAAAATGGCGACAAGCTTCCCCAGAAAAACAAACGGCACACATTCCCATGTTGACTTATGGTCCTGATTTAAATATATCAGTTGCCGGGTTATCTACTGAAGGTGTAATTGATATTGGCAGAAAGTTAACTTATTACAGTCCTTACATTGTTCCGTTTAGTTATAGTTCTCCTTTTTATCAAGGTACTTTGTGGGATGGTTTATCGGTAAGGACATTTATTAGAACCGGAAAAAGACCGGCGGTAAGGGTGTTTGTAGAAAAACGCGAACAGCTGATTGATAGCGTACCTTCATTAACGAAAATAGCACGCATCCCCGCAGAAGTAGGTAGAATTGAATTTAAGGCTTTTGATAGCTGTGATGATTTTACAATTTATGCCGGGTTGCTGGCATTATTAAAGGGTTTGGTGTTAGATAAAACTTTGCTGGGTAGAGCAACTGTACCCGATGCGGATAAACATCAAATTTCTGCAAAAGAAGGTTTTGACAACAAAGATATTTTAGCGATCGCCCAACAAGTTTTGCAAGCATCTGAAGTTGCACTTGCAGACGATCCAGATGTTGAGTTGTTAAAGCCATTGAAAGTTCTCCTTCAAAAGCGAGAAACACCAGCTCATAAACTAATTGAGGTGTTTAACAGAGTTGGTTCAATAGAAGAAGCACTCTTGCACACTTACTCAACCAGTAAATTCGGAGGTTGAGCCTACTTACTCTTTTGCATGATCACTATCCTATATTTCAGCGCAACTTCAGTATAAAATCTTCCTGTTCTCACCATCCGAGAAATTATGCGGATTTTTACGCACAGGAAGCGCTGGGTACTTCTAACCCTTTTTATCATTGCAGTTATTGCAGCCTGTACGATTCCTAGAAATCGTGAGCAAACAACACAATCCAATACCACACAACCGAACACAACACAACATAATGTAGTAATTTTCGTTGCCGATGGATTGCGTCCGAGTGCGGTTAATGGTATAGATACCCCAACGTTACAAGCAATTCGGGAGCAGGGAGTAAACTTTACCAACTCTCACTCTCTGTTTCCTACATTCACCACTGCTAACGCTTCGGTAATTGCCACTGGGCACTATCTGGGTGATACAGGTGACTTTAGCAATACTATCCAAGTTAGCGCTCCAGTTAAAAGTGCCAAAAACAGTTTGGTTCCCTTCTTGGAAAACAATGCAGTTCTCCAGGAAGTGAATAAACAGTTTGGTGCTAACTATCTCAACGAAGAAAGCCTACTGGGAATTGCCAGAAGAGCAAATTTCAGCACTGCTGCTGTGGGAAAAATCGGACCTGTTTTTATTCAAGATATTACCCAGGAAAAAGGCGAATCTACTATCATTGTTGATGATGCTACTGGGACACCTACGGGAATTCCTCTTAGCCAAGAAGTTTCCGCACAGCTTTCCAAAAATTCTCTATCTTCAGCAACTCCATCGCGAGGAGACAATGGCAAACCAGGCGACAGCAAGACCCCAGGCGCTAAAGTTGCCAATACTGTTCAGCAGCAATATTTTGCTGATGTCACAACAAAGGTAATTCTGCCACTGTTCAAGCAACGACAAAAACCCTTTGTGTTGGTTTTCTGGTCTCGCGATCCTGATGGAACACAGCATAACCAGGGCGACAGTCTTAACCAACTGGTTCCTGGGATTAACGGTCCCACTTCCATCGCAGCCCGTCAGAATATGGATAACAACCTGGCTCAAATTCGCACCGCCCTTAAAGAATTGGGCTTGGATGCGACTACAAATATCTTCGTTACCGCCGATCACGGGTTTTCGACTATTAGTAAGCAGAGTGAAAGTAGTTATGCGAAAACTCTTTCTTACCCAGATGTACCAAAAGGTTTTTTACCACCAGGTTTTTTAGCAATAGACCTAGCCCGTGACTTGAAACTGCCTGTGTTTGATCCAGACAACAAAAATGCTGCTGTTGATCCGAGTAAGGGGCAGTTTTCTAAAAATAGTTTTATCGGTAAAAATCCCACAAAACCAGATGTAATTGTTGCTGGTAATGGCGGTTCTGATTTGATTTACCTGCCCAATCCCGCAAACAAAAAAGCGATAGCGAAAACGGTTATAGATTCGCTGCTTAAGCAAGATTATGTCAGCGGCTTGTTTGTGGATGACACGTTGGATGTATTTCCAGGTACGCTGCCTTTTAGTGCGATCGCTTTACGAGGATCAGCGCGTACTCCCGTACCATCGATTTTAGTAAATTTTCGCTCGTTTGATACAGGTTGCGGCGATCCCACAAACTGCGGGGTAGAAGTGTCGGATACAGGTTTACAGCAGGGACAGGGAATGCACGGGAGCTTCAGTCGTGCTGATACTTACAACACAATGGCGGCGATTGGTCCTGACTTTAAGCAGGGGTATCAAGACCAAGCTCCGGTAAGTAATGCAGATGTGGCACAAACTCTAGCAAAAGTTCTCAAGGTCAATTTACCTCCTCAAGGTAAATTAGTTGGTCGGGTGTTAAGTGAAACATTAATTGGTAAACCTGATAACGTTACATCTAAGTCTTTTACACTACAATCTCTACCTACTGCTGATGGTTTAAGAACCATCCTCAAATATCAAACGGTGGGAAGAACTCGCTACTTTGATACCGCTGGGTTTCCTGGTCGTACCCTTGGGTTGTAATAAAGGGTACTGGGGACAAGAAGAGCGAAATCCACCCACGATTCGCGTTGTTTTGACCTACTTTAAGACTCTTTGAAATCCGCCCTACAGGCGCGTTGTTTGTACTCTTATTCTTCAAGCGTCCCCAAGTCCGCAAGTCCCCTTTTCCCCAATCCCTTATCAAAGAACATTAAACTATGCGGCATTGACAATTTATACGAATAGAAAACAGGACTTACGTTTGCGTAAGTCCTGAAGGACTCTTATTTTGAGGTGATGTAGCTCAAAACTATTTATTGAGCCTCTATTGTTTTATTGCGCTTTTGCTGCTGCAACTTTTGCTTCCACCTTCACGCTTTTCACACCGTTGATTTCCTTAACAGCGGGTTCAATTTTCTTCAGATCCGCTTCAGAAGGAACTGTTCCTTTAATTGTGACAACACCATCTTTGTCTTCAGCTTCTAATTTGCTACCAGGAATCTTTTCTGCTAATTTACTCTTGACTGAGCTTTTGGTATTATCTGTAGCTGCTCCTGTAGCCGCTGTTTTAGCTTTATCAGTTGCAGTTTTAGCCCCAGTTTCTATTTTCTTAGCCGCTCCTGTTGCCGCTGTTTTGGTATTATCAGTTGCAGTTTTAGCCGCAGTTTCTGTTTTCTGAGAAGCCTCTTTTGCTGGCGCTTGGGCAGCTTCATTTGTAGTGCCATTCGTCTCTGAACCAGTTTTAGTAGCTTCTTGGCAACCAATAGTACCAACTAGCAAAATGCCGCTAACCAGAAACGGAATTAGTTTTTTCATTTCTCTGTCCGAATTAAGTAATTGAAGGAATTAATTGAGTTGTGTGACATGTTGAGGAGCGAATGTTAAAAAACAATTCAAGGTGAAATTACATAAGTGCTGAATAAGGCACTTATGTTGCTGAAATTGAAGCTTGGACAACTTCTAGATACTGAAATGTGTGAGGTAGTTTCTAGAAGTGTCAATTCAATTTCGGTGATGGCTACCGACGGCTACGATGCCTACAGGGAGAGGTCTATCGACTTGGGATACCAAGCGGCTTTCCCAAGGGTAGACTCTGCTTCCCCACAGCGGTGATTAGCATGTTACCAGATTTGGGCGCATTTGGTTCATCCGCAATAAAAATTTAATCACATTTTGGCTGCCGTAATATTCTATTTAAGTAAAAATATTTATATGATTATTTTACTATTAACAAAAAATACTATTTATTATGGCAACGTTATAGACAACTTTTTCATAAATTAAAGGCTAATAGCTAATCACATTAGCCACTAGCCAAGAGCAAATTCTCATGTAGCTCAAAACTTGCTACTGAAGCTTTGTTATTTTTTCTGTGGTGTTGCTTGTGCTGGAGCTACTTTGGCATCAACCTTCACACTTTTGACACCTTTAATCTCTTTTGCCAAAGTGGGAATTTTACTCAGTTGCTCCTGAGTAGGAACTGTGCCAACAACGGTTAAATCTCCCTTTTTAGATTCAACGGTTAACTGACTAGCAGGTAAATTTGCTTCTAACTTACCGCGAACTTCGCTTTCAAGGTCTGCATCAGCTCTGTCTGCGTCACCGCCAGTAACATTGTTACGTTCCTCACGCGCTTTAATGTCAGATTGAATTTGCCTTTTACGAGTATCGCTAGTGGCGTCGTTTTGGGTTGTTTGAGACGTTTCTTTGGTTGGCGCCTGAGCATTTTCTTTTGTATTGTCGGGAGCATCTGCACTGGTTCTGGAGGGGGGTTCGCTGCAACTAACCGCACCCACAACTAGGACACCACCGATTATTAATGGAAGTAGCTTTTTCATTTTTATCTACCAAGTGAATATTTCAAGCGATTAACAGACAAAGCTGTTAACTATTAGCGTGGATGTGTGAGTTAGCAAGGAACGGGAGAGCGATCGCCTGGACTTCGCGTTACGGCAACCCCTTTTAGCGACAAATTATACAGGGGAAGGTTTCAACTTGATACTACAGATGCGGCGATCGCCTTCTGACTAATTGCTTTGCTTTGTGTGCAAGGTTGAGGAGCGAACTTTTTCAGATGTAAAACTGACGTTGGCAGCAATGTATTTTAATCTATCGGCTTGCTTTGCTGCAAACTTTAGATAGTTGCATCCCGACGGTCAACGATAATTACCTTGGAGTCATCGTCATTGGTGCGAGTGCTATCGACTACAGAAGTAGCAGGCTCTACATAATCGGCGCTAACGCCTGCAACACCTGGTGCATTATAGATACCAAACTCTTCAATACCCCGGTTCCGGAGAATATTTTCGGCGCGATTGATTTCTTGTTCAGTGCCATCTGCGATTACCAAATAATCACCACCAGACACGCGATCATTGTAAACCCTAGCTCGTTCTTCGGGAATTCCCAAACCAGCCAGCGCACCCAATAACCCGCCAGCAGCTGCACCAATACCAGCACCAGCAGCAGCTGTAGCTAGAGTTGTGGCTACTTCACCTGCCAGTAAAATTGGACCTACGCCAGGAATTGCCAAAGTACCTAAACCTATCAGCAAGCCAGTGATACCTCCTAATACGGTACCTGTAACTGCTCCGCTTGCAGCTCCTTCATCGGCTTTGTTACCAACGCCCTTCTGGGTTTCCACACCAGCAATCTCATCGTTGCGAGCGGCATCTTTGGCAATTATAGAAATCTTATCCATGTTGAAGCCAGCATCTCTGAGTTCAGTGAGCGCATATTCGGCATCACGACGGCTAGAGAATACGCCAACTGCACGCTTATGATCAGCTAAAACCATGTTTACTCTTCCATCAAACAGCAATAAAGATAGCACAAAAACAAAACTTTTCGTTTTCTTCGCGCTAACATTACTGTTTTGCCTTGTTTTCGTAATACTTACATCGTCCCCTGGTGTCAACTGTTTATCTATCAATAGATGGGTTATCTGGGGACTGGGGACTGGGGACTGGTAAGAAAGATTATTCCCCGCTTCCCTAATCCCTAATTTCTAATCCCTAATCCCTAATTTCTAGTCCCCAGTACAGTGCGCCAAGGGGAAATTGCGCCTAAGAGTGTTCGGTTCTACGACTGTTGCCAGTAGACAAATAACTATAACCTCGTAGTGGAATGTCTTTTCTCAATTCTATCAGTCGAAGAGCGAACTAAGGGGTGAAAACTTGTGTACAAATGGATCTTGCCAAGTCTGAGTGAAATTTTAGCCGAAAGTCAATCAACCGTGGCTGAATGTTCACCTGCTGCATCTGAACGGCAATGGTGCGTAAGCTTAGCAGCGACGGAACAGTTGCTATTAAATACTGTCTTGACTGCTTCATCTGACACAAACCAAGGATTAGTTTTAGCTGCACCAGCACCCCTGTTCAGTCAGCCAATACTGACTCAAAGCTTACAGACGGTAACTTTTACAGCAAAGCCATTTAACCCCTTGGCACTGATGCCATTTCAGATGCCGACTGGGACAGTAACGCCAGATGAAATTGCTCCCCATGAATCGGTATTGCCTTTACTAGCTGCTGATCCGCTGGGGAAAGAGCAGTTTTGCTTAGTTTTTACAGAAAAATTTAGATTAATACTTGTTTTAGCAGAAGACAGCTGCGGTAAAAAAAGGTTTTCATTTTCCTTTGATTCAGAAGTGGTTCAGCTAGCGTGGCGATCGCTTGGAGCGCGGGTCATGCTGAGCAATCCAGATTTTTTCGCCGAACTCGATTCTTTAGTACAAAAATATAACCCAGTCGCACCAGATTACCACATCTTGATGCAGTTTAGTCAGTTGTTGCTGGCGCAATTACCAGAAGAAGACAAGGACGATAGACGACATGACAAGGAGAATTTTGCCCACTCTCCCTCTGCTCACCGTTCACCTCGTCCCGATGTAGAATTGCTCCAAGCCTTTGCTCACGAAGTCCGCACTCCCTTGACAACGATTCGCACCATGACTCGCCTGCTGTTGAAGCAGCAAAACTTGCCAGCAAAGGCGATCCAGCGCTTGGAAATTATCGACCGCGAGTGTACAGAGCAAATTGACCGTATGGAGTTGCTGTTTAAAGCGGCAGAATTGGAAACTTGTGCGGCGACGAAATCTAGTAATACTCAACTTACGCCAACGTCTTTAGATCAAGTGTTGCAGCAGAGTATTCCCCGTTGGCAACAAACGGCAAATCGGCGTAACTTGACTTTAGATGTTGTCTTACCCCAGCAATTGCCAACGGTGGTGAGCAATCCCTCGATGCTGGATCGGGTACTCACGGGTTTGATGGAGAATTTCACCCGCAGCTTACCCTCTGGTAGCTGTATTCAAGTACAGGTGATTCCGGCTGGCGATCAACTGAAGTTACAATTATTGCCCCAACCGCAGTGCAAAGACAATGAAAACCCCTTCGGAATAGTAACGCCGCCAATTCGTAAGGCTCTTGGTCAACTGCTGATGTTCCAACCGGAAACCGGTGTGATTAGTCTGAATCTCGCCGCCACCAAACATCTGTTTCAAGCGATTGGAGGCAAACTCATTGTCCGCCAGCGTCCGCAGCACGGGGAAGTGTTAACGATTTTTCTACCCCTAAAAGATTAGATGGGGAGGTGGGGGGAGTGGGGG
>CAXTNZ010000031.1:0-3587 GCA_964245695.1 uncultured bacterium
GGGCAAGAGCGGTGAGGGGTAGGTCTTTCTGGAGCGATTGGGGGAGCGATACCTGGGACGACATAGAGATTCAAGTTTAGCTTTTGGCTGCAATTAAAAGCTTTACTAACTATATTGCCCTTGTAGGTATCTTACCTGCCCTACAATAAAGCTGATTGGAAATTTCAGAGTAATAATATGGGATCTCTAGCTGGAAAAGTGGCGATCGTTACGGGTGCATCGCGGGGAATTGGAAGAGCGATCGCACTAAAATTAGCTAGCAACGGTGCGTCTGTTGTCGTTAATTACGCGGGTAATACAGAAAAAGCGCAGGAAGTTGTTACCGAAATTGAAAAGCTTCAAGTACAAGCTATCTCTGTACAAGCGGATGTTAGCAAAGTAGCTGAGATTCAGCAACTTTTCGACCAAACAATTGAACGTTTTGGTAAAGTCGATATTTTGGTCAACAATGCCGGAATCACCTTTTATAAACTAATCACTGAAGTTACAGAAGAAGACTTCGACAAGATTTTTGCAATTAATGTCAAAGGCACATATTTTGCTTGCCAACAAGCTGCACAACACATGGCAGATGGGGGACGTATTATCAACTTTTCCTCATCAACCACAGCGATGATGTTGCCTAAATATAGTGCCTATGTGGCAACGAAAGGTGCTGTTGAACAAACAACGCGGGTACTGGCTAAAGAATTAGGCGCAAAGGGTATCACAGTAAACGTGATTTCTCCAGGTCCCACCGATACAGAACTTTTCAGACAAGGCAAAACAGAAGAACAGATAAACAATTTCGCGCAAATGGCAGCATTGGGACGATTGGGACAAGTGCAAGACCTTGCAGACGTGGTGGCGTTTCTTGCTAGCGATGAAGCACGGTGGATAACAGGGCAAAATATTCGTGTGAATGGTGGGATAGCTTGAGGCGAAAGCGTTAGCTACTTCTTAAGTAAGTTTGTACGAATAAACATCACTTATGGGGATTGGAAATAACCTGATCCCTATAAGTGATGTTTAATTACGTTTACCTGACTTGAAAATAACTTACAACGCAGAATTAATCAGAATTTTTCCCGATGCTGGTGTCTCCAGTTCATCTTAATTACTAATTAAGCTCTACTTATATATACCTTTAGGCTGATGCAAGTATAAAACACTTTAGTAACGTTGATTACTAAATACCTTAACAAATATCAAACTGGAATGCTGCTTATTTTTACTTGTATCAGCATCCATTTTTGTCAATTCAAATTTAGCAAAACCAGAGTCAGAAAAACATTATGAACTCAAAACCGATTGTGCTGATTGCTGGCATCACCGGTACTTTGGGCGGCAAGATTGCGTCAGCAATAATAGACAAAGGCGTAATGAACGTTAAAGGATTGCTTCGGTGTGATGGCATCAGTGACAAGAAGCAGCAGCTAGATGACTTAAAAGCCAAAGGAGTTGTTTTTGTTGAAGGTGATTTATTTGACCAACAAAGTCTCGCTGAAGCTTGTAAGGAGGTCGAGATAATTGTCTCAGCAATCAAAGGTAACAGCAGCCATAAAACTGACTTGTACCGGGAAGACATCGTGCTATCGGGGCAGTTAAACCTCTTAGAAGCAGCCATTACTAGCGGTGTGAAACAATTTGTTCCTTCCGATTACTCGGTGGATTACTTTAAGGTGGATCTTGGTGATAACTACAATCTCGATATTCGCATCAAATTCGCTGAAGCTTTAAAGCAAAGCGGACTTGATTACACTTTCATCCTCAACGGTGCTTTTACTGAAGTGCAATTTTCCACCTTTGCAAAGTTATTTGATTTTGAGGTGGGAACGTTTAGCTACTGGGGTGACGGTGAGCAGCCGTGTGATTTTACCACATACGACGATACGGCAAAGTATACTGCCGAGGCGATCGCCGATCCACAAATGGTTAATTCGGTGCTGAAAGTGGCTGGTGATGTACTCACCATGAAACAACTACTCGCCACCTTTGAAGAAGTAAAAGGTAAAAAACTAGTTGAGAAACGCTTAGGAAGTGTGGACGATTTGAAAGCCTGGATTGCTAAAACAAAACAGAAAGCCTTTTCGCCACTTGAATATATTCCCGAACAGTACCACTATACGATGGTATCCGGCAAAGGCAAACTTGACGAACTCCACAATACTCGTTATCCCCACATTAAACCGATTACAGTTAAACAATTTCTTGCAAACGCAGATTTTTAGACTATGGCATCTCTAACTGGAAAAGTCGCAATTGTTACAGGTTCATCACGTGGTATTGGACGAGCTATTGCCGAACGTTTAGGACGAGATAATGCAAATGTTGTCATCAACTACCTGAACAATAAAGACAAAGCTGAGGACATCGTTAGGAAAATCGAAACCTTTGGGAGTCAGGCGATGTCTGACGACAAGTCGCTACGCGCTTACGCCGTGCAAGGTGATATGTCCAAACTCGCTGATATTGAACGTTTATTCAAAGAAGCTCTAAACCATTTTGGGCGTATTGATATTGTTGTGAATAACGTAGGTGTGGGGATATTCAAGCCTCATGCTGAAATTACTGAAGAAGAGTTTGACCGTACCTTTGCACTGAACACAAAAGGTGCTTTTTTCATACTTCAACAGGCATCACAAAATATCGCTGACGGTGGCAGAATTGTTAACATCAGTGTGGCTGGAACCGTGATGCCAATTGCTTTTGCTGGTTTGAACAATGGCAGCAGAGCCGCAACGGATCAATTTACTTTGTCTTTATCAAAAGAACTGGGGGCAAGAGGTATAACTGCCAACAATGTTGCCTTGGGTCTGACTCGCACGGAGGGGTTAGGCGAGAGCGCACCGCCAATGATGGAACAAGTAAGGCAGCAAATCCCGCTTGGTCGCCTGGGAGAGCCAGAAGACATCGCTGATGTTGTTGCCTTTTTGTGCAGCCATGATGGTCGGTGGATAACCTCACAAACTATCCGCGCCACTGGTGGTTTAGTTTGACGTTGACGAAATCGTTTAAACGCTATTCTCAAGGATAAAAATAATGAGCAACACCGGGGAAAATAAAAACCCACCCGACACGATGAATCAAGCCATCGCCAACCAAAACTTTGTCATTCCACTCAAAGATTTGTCACCACCAGCAGAAGCGCCCAGCGAGACAATGTTGGTGATGGAAGGTTCAAAGCACGGCTTTCTTGCCAGTTCTGTACTGATAGCAGATGTATCTCCCGGTGAAGGTCCACCACTACACCTGCACTACACAGAAGAAGTTCAAGTTTTACCAGAATGTCGTGCGGAGTTCTTGATTGGCGATAAACGTTTTACTGTTGAGGGTCCTTGTGTAATCAATATCCCGGCTAACACTCCGCATACATTCGTGAATATTGGCGACAAACCAGTACACATTGTTACCTTCTTTCCCTCATCCAGTTACGAGACAAACTGGAAGGTCTTAGGACCAAACCCGTTATTGAAATAAGGAGGCATTGTGGGAAATTTAACTGGTAAAGTCGCAATTGTCACAGGGTCATCACGCGGGATTGGACGAGCCATTGCTGAACGTTTAGCACGAGATGGTGCAAATGTCGTTGTCACCTACGCCGGCAA
>CAXTNZ010000031.1:3687-36509 GCA_964245695.1 uncultured bacterium
GATGGTGCAAATGTCGTTGTCACCTACGCCGGCAATAAAGACAAAGCAGAAGAAGTGGTTTCCGCAATTAAAGCTAATAATTCGGATGCGATCGCTATCCAAGTTGACATGCGAAAAATTGAAGATGTCCGCAATCTCTTCCTTCATACACTTGACTATTTTGGCAAGCTGGATATTCTCGTCAACAACGCCGCTGGCAAGAACATTTTTAAACCTACCGCAGAAATGACCGAAGACGAGTATAACTCGATGTTCGACATCAGCAGAGGAGTTTACTTTTCATTGCAACAAGCAGCACACCATATTGCAGATAACGGGAGAATTGTCAACATTTCTTCCGCTGGTACATCACAAAGTATTGCCACAGGTGGTGAGGCGTGCTGGTTCCAAAGCAGCAATTGAGCAATTTAGTATGGGGCTAGCGAAAGAATTAGGGACACGCCAGATTACAGTTAATACCCTTGCGCCTGGAGTTACTGATACTGATGGTCTGGTACTCGAACAAGAGCAAGTCAATCAAATGATAGCCCAAACGCCACTTGGTCGCCTCGGTCGTCCTGATGATATCGCCAGTGTTGTTTCTCTGCTGGTATCTGATGATGCCGGGTGGGTAACTGGTCAAAATATCCGCGCCACAGGCGGAATTGTGTAGAGCCACAGTAGCGGCGGTTACAAAAAACCTTGCTATTTCCTCCCAGCGATAGAGAGAGCAAATCTACCTAAGACATAGGCTAGAGGATGTTTGACGTTTTTTTGTCAATTTATCACAAATACCATCAAAATTATGCCTGATATTGTTGATACTGCCATGAGTGCGGGGACTTTCTCCACCTTAGTAGCGGCAGTTACGGCTGCTGGTCTTGCAGACACACTCAAGAGTCCCGGTCCATTCACTGTTTTCGCGCCAACTGATGATGCCTTTTCTAAGTTGCCATCGGGAACAGTCGAAGCACTGCTTCAAGATATCCTTACCCTGAGAAAAATCTTAGAATATCATGTGGTTTCTGGCAAAGTCACGGCGGCTGATGTCGTTAAGCTCAGTCAAGCGACGACGGTTGAAGGTTCCGATGTCAAAATTGATGCCTCCAATGGTGTCAAGGTGAATGATGCCACAGTCGTTCAGCCTGATATCGAAACTGAAAACGGAGTTATTCATGTAATTGACACCGTACTGCTGCCTGCATCAGTCAGCCTTTAGAGTTTTTGTGAGGTTTGTAGTAAGCACGAAGAGTGCTTAAATAAAGCGCTTCAGCGCTTACTACGTTCATTTTTAAAACAAATTAATCATCATGACTGCAAATACTCAAATACAAAAGCAATCTTCTGATACCAAGTTGCTGCAAAACCGAGTTGCGCTTGTTACTGGTGCTAGTCGGGGCATTGGTGCTGCTACAGCGAAACTTTTGGCAAGTCATGGCGCGGCTGTGGGTGTGAATTATTATAGCAGCGAGTCAGCAGCGCAAGAGGTTGTAGACGAGATTAAAAAAGATGGAGGTAAAGCGATCGCTGTTAAAGCCAATGTAAAAGAAATGCCCGAAGTTGAATCGCTGGTGCAGCAAGTTACAGAAGCTTTTGGTGCGATTGATACCTTAGTTTTAAATGCCAACGCTTCATTTGCGATCGCTCCCTTCCTCGATCATAAATGGGAAGACTTCGAGGCGAAACTATTGGGAGAACTTAAAAACGCTTTCTATCCCTGTAAAGCGGTTGTACCCTCAATGGTGGAACACAAGCGAGGCTGCATCATTGCCGTTAGCTCTGTTTCCGGACGCTATGCAAGTGAAGGCTTTATTTCCCACACTACAGCTAAGTCGGGATTGGATGGCTTTGTGAAAAGCCTTGCTTTAGAACTTGGTCCCCACAATATTCGGGTTAACGCTGTCGCACCAGGGTTGATAGCAACCGATGCTACCTCATTTATCCCGCAAGAAAACAAAGACAGCGTAGCTCAAATGACTCCCCTAAGGCGCGTCGGACAGCCCGAAGATGTTGCGGGTGCGATTCTTTTAATGGCTTCGGAACAAGCGAGATTTATTACAGGTACTTATTTGATGGTCAACGGCGGTGTTGAGATGATTTAAAACAGCCGACATCGTATTACGCTCAAGCATAGCGATCGCAAAGACCTAACCCCCCTACCCCCCTTCCCTACCAGGGAAGGGGGGAAGATTCAAAGCCTCTCTCCTACAAGGAGAGAGGAATGGAAGCGAGGTCAGATCGCAACAAGCGAAGACGATAACAGCAAAAATAATGTCAAATGTTACAAAGCAAAGACAACTAAACTGGGCAGAATACGGTGCAGAACTGCTGGGAACTGCATGTCTTGTCTTTTTTGGACTGAGTGCGGTTGTCTTTAATATGGGTAAAGGCTTGCCGATGGAGCAGATAATCCCCAATCATAGTATCCGTTTGCTGATTACAGGGCTAATGTTTTCTGGAAGTGGTTCTTTAGTTGCGATTTCCCCTTTAGGAAAACTGAGTGGTGCTCATGTCAATCCTGCCTTGTCGCTGGCATTTTGGGCACAAGGCAAAATGCATGGTCATGATTTGGCTGGATACATTATCGGACAATTGCTTGGTGCGATCGCCGGCGCTGCTTTATTGGTATTTGTCTGGGGAAAGTATGCTCGCAGCGTGACAAATGGCATGACGTTACCCGGTGATGGTTATCCTTTGTGGTATGTATTTTTGGCAGAGGTAAGTTTGACTTGCTTGCTGGTGCTGGCAATTTTTATTTTCCTCAGCAACCATCATTTGATGCGCTGGACACCTTTCATGACTTGGCTTTTGGTAGCAACGATGGTTTGGTTGGAAGCTCCAATTTCTGGCACAAGTTTAAATCCGGCACGCAGTTTGGGACCTGCTTTTGTGACACGATTTTGGCAAGACCAGTGGCTTTATTGTGTTGCACCACCATTAGGTGCAATGCTAGCAGTAGGTGTTTTCCGCTTATTAACCTTTGGTAAGCGCGAACTTCTCACAGGCAAACTGTTTCACGTTCCCCACTACCGCTGTATTTTCAAAAATGTTAAAGTTCCCCATCGTGCTGATTGATAGGAGGACTTAGGTTTTGATTATGAAAAAACGAACCACGTTCGCCCTTGGCGTCTCCGAAGGAGAAGACACGAAGTACACGTTCGCGCTTCGCGTCTTTGAAGGAGAAGGAATAAGAGTTTAAGAGGGTTTTTGCGTAAGTTCTGAAATAATAGGAGATTTTTATGAAGCTTGAAGGTAAGGTAGCTTTAGTAACTGGTAGCAGTCAAGGTATCGGTCAAGCGATCGCTATCCGTCTTGCCGAGGAAGGTGCGAATATCATCATTGACTACCGCTCAAATCCCGATGGTGCTGAGGAAACTAAAACAAAAGTCGAGGCTACAGGACGCAAGGGTTATGTAGTGCAGGCAGATTTAGGTGTTGTCAGTGATGTTCGCAAAATGGTTGATGCAGGTATTCAAGAGTTTGGCAAACTCGACATCTTGGTGAACAATGCTGGATTAGAAAAGCGTGCGGATTTTTGGGACGTGAGTGAAGCAGATTATGACAGTGTAGTTAATGTCAACCTGAAAGGAGTATTTTTCGCAACTCAAGCGATCGTTCAACACCTGAGACAAACGCAACGTACTGGAAAGATTATCAACATTAGTTCTGTGCATGAGGAATTGCCTTTTCCCCACTTTACCTCTTACTGCGTGAGTAAGGGCGGGGTGAAGATGATGATGCGAAATCTAGCAATTGAACTCGGACCGCTGGGAATTACGATTAACAACGTCGCACCGGGAGCGATCAACACCCCCATCAACACAAATCTATTGAACGATCCCCAAAAGCTAAATGCTGTTGTAAAAAACATTCCCCTTGGTCGGTTGGGCAAACCGGAGGATGTTGCTTCAATAGTAGCTTTTCTCGCTTCATCAGATGCTGATTATATTACAGGCTCAACGTTTTTTGTTGATGGTGGGCTGTTGTGGAATTATCAAGAGCAGTAATTCGTTTTCAGCGAAGACAGCGCTTACTACATATGTAATAAAGGTAAAATTATGACTGCTGAAGAACGAAGACTGCAAGCAGATCGCGATCGCACTGCTTATTGGAAACGTTGGGGACCTTACTTGAGCGAGCGTCAGTGGGGAACTGTGCGCGAAGATTACAGTTCGGATGGTTCAGCTTGGGAATTTTTCCCTCACGATCATGCACGTTCTCGTGCGTATCGTTGGGGAGAAGATGGAATTGCCGGAATTTCTGATAATCACCAAAGATTGTGTTTTGCGATCGCTCTTTGGAATAATGCAGATCCAATTCTCAAGGAGCGAATGTTTGGCTTAACTGGAGATGAAGGCAATCACGGGGAAGATGTTAAAGAATATTACTTTTATCTTGACAATACTCCCACTCACTCTTACATGAAATATCTCTATAAATATCCTCAAGCGGCATTTCCCTACAGTGAGTTAGTTGGAGAAAATCACAAGCGCGATCGCTCTTCTCCAGAGTTTGAACTGATTGATACGGGTGTGTTTAATGAAGACCGCTATTTTGATGTTTTCGTCGAATACGCGAAAAATTCCCCAGAAGATATTCTCATTCAAATTAGCATCACTAATCGAGGTTCATCAGCAAAAGCTTTACATTTGTTACCTACTCTTTGGTTTCGCAATACTTGGTCTTGGAGCGATCAACAAAAGCCTGTTTTGAAAGCTTGCAAATCTGGCAACGATTTCAGTGTTATTGAAGCTTCGGAAAAAACGCTAGGTGAACGATGGTTATACTGTGACGGTGCAAGCGAATTGCTATTTACAGAAAACGAAACCAACTTGAGCAGATTATTTAATGTTAGTAATGCTTCACCTTACGTCAAAGACGGTATTAATGATTATGTCGTAAACAATGTTAAACAAGCAGTTAATCCAGAAAAAGTCGGTACTAAAGCCTCAGCGCATTATGAATTATCAATTGATGCTGGGGCAACTAAAATTGTCCGGTTGCGATTAACTGATTCAGCAAATTTAACTGCACCCTTTGCAACTGAATTTGATACAGTTTTTCAACATCGTATTTCGGAAGCTGACGAGTTTTACAATCGGATTTGCCCATTTCCTATATCAGATGATGAGCGGAATGTGCAGCGTCAAGCATTTGCGGGAATGTTGTGGAGCAAGCAATTTTATTATTATGTTATCGAAGATTGGCTAAAAGGAGATCCTGCGGAACCACCACCTCCAGCTTCCCGTTTACATGGTAGAAACAGTGATTGGATTCATGTATTTAATGATGATGTTCTGTCAATGCCAGATAAATGGGAATATCCCTGGTTTGCCTCTTGGGATTTGGCTTTTCATCTCATACCTTTTGCGATGATTGACCCGGACTTTGCCAAACGTCAACTTTCGCGTTTGACACGAGAATGGTACATGCATCCTAACGGTCAATTACCAGCTTATGAATGGGCTTTTGGTGATGTTAATCCACCAGTTCATGCTTGGGCAGCTTGGCAAATCTATAAGATTGAGGAAAAAGTTTATGGACGTGGAGATAAACAATTTTTGGAAAGAGTCTTTCAGAAATTGTTAATGAATTTTACTTGGTGGGTAAATCGTAAAGATGTTGAAGGCAAAAATATCTTTCAAGGTGGTTTTCTGGGTTTAGATAATATTGGCGTTTTTGACCGCAGTTCGCAACTACCAACGGGTGGATATCTGCAACAAGCAGATGGCACAAGTTGGATGGGGATGTATTCTTTGAACATGCTCACAATTGCTTTGGAACTAGCAAAAGAAGATATAACTTATGAAGATATTGCTAGTAAGTTTTTCGAGCATTTTCTTCGGATTGCTGATGCGATGAACGGTATTGGTGATAAAGAAATAGCTTTGTGGGATGAAGCCGATCGCTTTTACTATGATGCGCTGCATTTTCCTGACGATCGCCAGTGTCCGCTAAAAGTGCGATCGCTTGTAGGAATAATTCCCATGTTTGCAGTTACAACTTTACTTCCAGAAACTTTAGAGCAACTTCATGGCTTTAAAAAGCGGATGGAATGGTTTATTCACAATAGCCCTCAATTGCGAGAAAATGTTGCCTGTATGCAAACACCAGGCATCGGTGCTAAAAAACTACTGGCAATTTGTTTCAAACCACCTGGAGGTAGTGAAGAACAAAATAAACTTCGATATATCCTGCACAAAATGCTAGATGAAAATGAGTTTCTCAGCCCTTATGGTATCCGTTCAGTTTCCAAAATTCACGCCTCGCAACCGTACATCCTGGAAGTCAACAACCAACAGTATCGCGTAGATTATGAACCTGCCGAATCTACTACCGGCATGTTTGGTGGTAACTCGAATTGGCGCGGACCGATTTGGTTTCCCATAAATTATTTAATCATTGAATCGTTGCAAAAGTTTCATCATTATTTAGGGGATGATTTCAAAGTCGAGTGTCCCACTAATTCCGGTCAAATGATGACGCTTTGGGAAGTTGCGGTTGAATTGTCTCAAAGGTTAACAAAAATCTTCTTACGAGATGCTGAAGGACGACGACCTTTTAATGGTGGAGTAGAAAAGTTTCAAACTGACCCGCATTGGCGCGATTTAATTCTTTTCAACGAGTATTTTCATGGTGATAACGGTGCAGGTATCGGTGCTTCTCATCAAACCGGTTGGACAGGTTTAGTTGTTAAACTCATCCAAGATTGTGGAGAGAATAGCGCGGAAAATAAACCGCCGGAATCTAGGGAAGAAAGGGTACAACCTTTAGCTGTAAAGTGAGATTTATCGCTGCGACTGCTCAGTTTTATGGTCTGAAACACTCAAGGAAGAGGTTATACCGAAGATTGTTTACAGCTATTTTCAGATAAATGAACCACATTATTATTTTTATCTCACGCAAAGTCGCAGAGGCGCAAAGGAAGAGGATGAAGAAGATAAATAATCTTAACTCGTGATGGGAGTAATGCTCGTTGATCGTGTTCAGAAGCTCAACGTTCACCTTCAGAAGCTCAACGTTCACCTTCAGAAGCTCAACGTTCACCCTCAGAAGCTCAACGTTCACCCTCAGAAGCTCAACGTTCAGGTTCAGAAGCTCAACGTTCAGGTTCAGAAGCTCAACTTCCGAGTTCAGAACCTCAACTTCCGAGTTCAGAACCTGAAACTTCGAGTTCCGAACTTGAAACTTCGAGTTCTAATACTCGCGCAAGATACAAAAAGACTCAACGATGAAGCAAACTTGGAGAAAGATAAGTAAGCATTCGCCACTGAATCGATGAACTGCAACGACAATCTTGATGCTGAAGAAATACGCCTTGGGGAAGATGCACAACGAGAGAAAAATTGGAAGCGCTGGGGACCGTATTTAGCAGAAAGACAGTGGGGAACTGTGCGCGAAGACTATTCGCAGGATGGTTCTAACTGGGATTACTTCCCTCACGAAGACGCACGCAGTCGCGCTTATCGTTGGGGGGAAGATGGACTTTTAGGAATATGCGATCGCGAAGGTCGTCTTTGTTTTGCCCTGGCTTTGTGGAACTCCTGCGACCCAATTCTCAAAGAACGCATTTTCGGGTTAACCAACAGTCAGGGAAATCACGGCGAAGATGTCAAAGAATATTACTTTTACCTCGATTCAACACCGACTCATTCTTATTTCAAAGCTAATTATAAGTATCCCCAAAGCGAGTTTCCCTACACGCGCTTAATTGAAGAAAATGGCGATCGCAGCGAATCAGAATCAGAATTTGAACTTGTCGATACAGGCATTTTTGCTGAAAATCGCTACTTTGACGTTTTTGCGGAATACGCTAAAGCCAGTCCTAACGATATCTTAATTAAAATCACCGTTGCCAATCGCGCATCCCAAGCGGCTACACTTGACATTTTACCCACAATCTGGTTTAAAAATACTTGGTCTTGGGGTCGCACGGGCGAGAGTTATTGGTCAAAACCCAGCATCGAGTATAAAAAAGATGGGGAACTTTTGCTTTCTCAGGAAACACTCGGCAAATTTTATCTTGCAGTTGAACCGTTTTTAGGTAGCGAACCGCCTAAATTTCTGTTTACCGACAACGAAACAAACGCGGTAAAGTTATTTAACGCGGCTGAAAATTCTAGCCCTTACGTTAAAGATGCTTTTCACGATTATATTGTCAACGGTGTCAAAGATGCCGTCAATCCGGAAATGGTGGGCACGAAAGCAGCCGCACACTACCACCTAGAAATACCAGCCGGGGAAGAAGTTACAATCAGGTTGCGGCTATTTGCCGAAGAGGAAGCACCACAACAGCCATTTGATGAAGACTTTGAGCGGATATTTCAACAGCGCATCGACGAAGCAGAAGAATTTTATCAAAAGCGCGTTTCTTGCAACCTTAGCGAACACGAAAATAGAGTAGTAAGACAAGCTTATGCAGGGTTGCTGTGGTCAAAACAATTTTATCATTATGGTGTGAAGCAGTGGTTAGAAGGCGATCCTAGCCAACCACCACCACAAAGAGAGAAAAATGGACGTAACGTCGATTGGACTGAACTTTACAACCGCGATGTAATTTCCATGCCCGACAAATGGGAGTATCCTTGGTACGCTAGTTGGGATTCAGCCTTTCAGATTGTCGCTTTTGCCAAAATCGATCCAGAGTTTGCCAAACAGCAGCTAATTTTGTTTCTGAGGGAGTGGTATATGCATCCCAACGGACAAATACCAGCTTATGAATTTGACTTTTCGGCGACAAATCCGCCAGTATTGCCTTGGGCTTGTTGGCGTGTATATAAAATGACTGCTTGTAAGGGAAAGCGCGATCGCGTTTTTTTAGCGCGTGTCTTCCAAAAATTGTTGGTAAACTTTACTTGGTGGGTGAACCGTAAAGATACTACCGGGAAAAATATCTTTTCCGGTGGCTTTTTGGGGATGGATAACATCGGAGTTTTTGATCGTTCTAAACCGCTTCCCACTGGGGGAAATCTTCAACAAGCAGACGGCACCGCTTGGATGGCATTTTACTGCTTAACCATGCTAGCGATGGCGTTAGAACTAGCTAATGAAGACCCCGCTTATGAAGATATTGCATCAAAGTTTTTTGAGCATTTCATCGCTATATCCGATGCAATGAATCGACTCGGTGGGACTGGATTGTGGAACGAAGAAGACGGCTTTTATTACGATCAGCTTGAGGTGGATGATAAATGTATACCTTTGAAAGTGCGATCGCTTGTCGGACTTGTGCTATTTTTTGCTGTAGAAACTATCGATTTTGACATAATCGAGCGTCTGCCAGGATTTTCTAAACGAATGCAGTGGTTTCTCAAAAATCGCAAAGACGTAACCCAGCACATTTCCTGCATGAAAAAAGCGCGGGATCACGGTCGCATGTTGTTAGCGATTCCTTCTCAAGAACGTTTAGAAAGAGTGCTGCGTTACTTGTTAGATGAAACCGAATTTCTCTCTAAATATGGCATTCGCTCACTGTCTCGCTTTCATTTAGATCATCCTTATATCTTAAAATTTGACCATCAAGAGTATTGTGTCAAGTATCTTCCGGGAGAATCTAACAGCAACTTTTTCGGCGGCAATTCAAATTGGCGCGGACCAATTTGGTTTCCCTTAAATTACCTGCTCATCGAAGCTTTAGAACGTTATTATCACTTCTACGGTGATTCTTTAAAAGTTGAATGTCCCACAAATTCCGGACAGATGATGAACCTCTCCCAAGTAGCGGACGAACTGCAAAAGCGATTAACGCAGATATTTCTTCCCGACGAACAAGGACGCTGCCCTTGGCAAGGTCATAATCAATACTTCGCCAACGATCCTCATTGGCGCGACTTAATTCTCTTTAACGAGTACTTCTGTGGCGATTCTGGTCACGGTTTGGGAGCCAGTCACCAAACCGGCTGGACAGCATTAATTGCGCGGTTACTAGACGATATTGGTAGTAAAAGATAAAATACGTAGTAAGCACGAAGAGTGCTTATTTCATAATATGATGAGGACTAAAGTCCTCACTACGAGAAATTTCCAAATGCCGACTATTGCCAAAAACAATGATGTCATCACGGTCATCATTATCTTCGCCGTCGAACCTGAACGACAGCAAGAACTAATAGATACTATTGTGGAATTTACGGAAAAAGGAGTAAAACACCAACCGGGTTTTGTTTCATCTAGCATCCACAAAAGTATAGATGGCGTGCGGGTGATGAATTACGCTCAGTGGAGAAGTCAGGAAGACTATCAAGCATTTATTAATAACTCTGAACTGCGTCAACTTAGGGCAAAAATTTCTGAATTTGAAATTCGCGAACAGCACATTTACGAAGTCGTTGTTTCGCTCCCAGATAATGCCACACGCAAAATAGCCAAAGGTGGTTTAATTCACCTTGCCGAATTTAAAGTCAAGCCAGAAAATCAGATGCGTCTGGTGGAATTAGAAAGAGAATATTTACCTCTGGCATTGCAAAATCCCGGACTTCTATCTGGTAATTTCCATCGATCGCTTGATGGCGTACATAATGTAAACTACGGACAGTGGCGCAGCTTTGCCGATTTTGAAGAACTCTTGAAAGATCCAAAATATAAACCTTTAAGTGAATATTGGCAAGGTTTAGCTGAAAACCAGTTTCATCTTTACGAAGTTGTCTTCAGCGAACCTGCTGACTAAGTAAGTGGACATAATTAAATCGAATATACTTTGCGGTTTGTAGTAAGCGCTGTCTTCGCTTTGCGCTTGCTACGAACTTTAATTTATGCCCAGCTACTTATTCTACGCCCCAGACGCGAACCTGTTACACTGACTACCCATTCTTGAAGCTTCAGTAAAGCTAACTAAATTGACTTATATATAAGTGAATATACTTATATACGATTTTTAGCAGGCAAAGTTACGATGTTAAAGATGCTGCACGATGCATTGGAGATGCTATAACAGAACGCTTAGTAACTAACGCCGCATGTGTAGTATCAACAATCGAAAATTCCCATCTTTGTAAAAGCCAATATTTTTAATAACTGTATAGGAGGCTCCTAAATGTCACTGCGCTTACCTAGTGTATGGCTTGTTCCACTAGTCACTTTACTTGGTGTAGGGTCGGCAGCTGCGAAAGCAAGCGCTCAAACTACGTATCCATTTGAAACATCATACAACACAGAGGTCACTCTTATACCCATCCAAGGGTCGGACGTTTCACAAGCATTTGTTTACGGCTTCAATGCTAATGCTCCATACGGTCTGACTAATTTTGAAAGCATAAACAACTACAGTCGGCAAGACCCTAATACTGGTAATCTCGTATTTGTGCAAGACCCAACACAGTTTGGTTTACAAGGTTTTCCTTTCGGCAGTGAGCAGTTTTATGGAAGCGGCAATGATAAACTATTTAGCACCAGTACCGCCACCGCTTCATTTGACTTTCCGAACAACTTATTATCGGGTACTGGTACTGTGACTATCACTGGCGGTTCTGGTAGATTTAGCGGCGCTACTGGCACACTAAGCTTTACCGAAACCGAGTCACTCGATCAACCGCCAAATGCTCCCCTGAAAGGTCAGGCTGTTTTCAGTGGCTCCTTCCAGGTTCCCCAGAAAGTTCCAGAATCGAGAACTAGCATGGCGCTGCTTGGTGTCGGGGTAATTGGAGCCGGTTTCCTACGAAGCCAACGTCGCCGTTACCAATTGGAAAAACAGTAATTGATATTTGAGTAAAGATTGCAAGGTGGGCATTGCCCATCTTGCAATTAATGTTTAATTAAATAAAATCCCCAAATGCTTTCATAAGACTTACGCAAAAGCTTTGTTGTAAGATTCGGCGCTTTGCTAGCGCTACGCTCAAAATGACAAAAATTCGCTATCAATGCGTAAGTCCTGTTTCAGTTTTATAATTGTCCTAGCAGCAGCTAATAAAACGGGTGGCTGAATATCCGCTGAGAAATGTTTTACCAAACATTTCTAAATAATATAGTATTCTGCTGATTTGCCCTTTTTTTAGAGTCTGTTTCTACCCACTATAACGGTTCGTTTTTGAGTGAATTACAGTGTTTGCTAACTCTTCATTAAACCTCTGACAAAAATCATACCTTGATGATTTTGAATTACAGATTATTCTCGGTATTTATCCGTGTCTATCTGTGGTTTAATCTCTCAAGATTTGATGTTGGCAAGAAGTCTATTCCCTACTTTTTAGCAACCTGCGGCTCATTCAACTGCGACTGGCTATAAATATAACCTTGGAAGGTTCCAAAAATTATGGATTTGTCAAACTTTTCCACTCTCCAAAATTTAGAAGCTGCCTTCGGCGGTGAATCGATGGCAAATCGCAAATATCTGTTTTTTGCTGAAGTGGCACGTAAACTTGGGTTTGCAGACTTGGCTAAACTTTTTAAAGAAACAGCAGAACAAGAAACTCAACATGCTTTTGCACATTTTGTTTTGCTACATCCAGAACTTGTTGTAGAAGATCCAACAGCTTTAAGTGAAGAACAAAAGCGGGAAATTATGTCTCGCTGTCTATCTTTGGCAGTTGAAGGAGAAACCTATGAATACACTACAATGTATCCAGAATTTGCCGCATCTGCTCAAAAAGATAGAGACAATCCTGCAACTGAAGAATTTCTCAAACAAGCTAAAGAATCTGCCGTTCATGCTAATATATTTCGCGAAGCCGCGCATCGTTTTGGCTTGCTGAAATTCGTAGAAAATTATCACGCCGATCGCTACGCCGAAGCTTTAGAAGTTTTGAATGGAGGAAATGCAGCACCCAAAGCGGCAGGTGATGATGCAAAAACTCGCAAATGGATTTGCAAAGTATGCAGCATGATTTACGATCCGATTGCTGGCGATCCTGATTCGGGAATTGCACCGGGTACACCTTTTGAACAAATTCCCGATGATTGGCATTGTCCCATCTGCGGTGCTAGTAAAAAAGCGTTTACACCGCTTGAGGAAAAAATTGCTGCATAAAAGAGCAACAAATTAGGTGTTATAGTAAGCAGGCGTTGGCGAGGTATCTTCGGATATGCTTCGCCAACTTGTCTATTCAAACACAAAAAAATATCATGAATTTAGAAGAAGAAAATCAGCAATTTGAACGCCAAAAACCACTTTATAAAGATGTCAATTTTCAGATTATTTGTGCAGTTTCTCTAATGGCAGTTCTCGGAGTAGCCAGCGTAGGTCCGGCTTTTCCCTATTTAGCTGAAGCATTGAAAGTTAATCCGAAAAATAATGGTTTATTGGTTACAGTATTCACCCTTCCGGCTGTAATTTTAGGTCCTGTTATTGGTGTTCTTGCCGATAGATTGGGCAGAAAGAAAATTATCATTCCTTCACTGTTTTTATTTGGAATCGCTGGTACAGCCTGCGCTTTTGCCCGCGACTTTAACCTTTTATTATTTTTGCGTTTCTTGCAAGGAATTGGTGCTGCTTCTTTGCCTTCTTTAAGCGTCACCTTACTTGGCGATTTATATGCAGCAGACAAACGCACTACTGCAATGGGTTACAACGCCAGTGTCAGCAGTATCGGCACAGCAAGTTATCCCGCAATTGGCGGTGGATTAGCTACACTTGGCTGGTTTTATCCCTTTATGCTGCCCATAGTAGCGATTCCTATTGGCTTGTTAGTGTTATTTAAATTAAAAAATCCGGAACCGAAAGGAAACCGAAACCTGAAAGAGTATTTGAGAAATGCTGGCAAAGTTTTGAAAAATCGTCAATTATTTGGACTTTTCATTGCCAGCGGTGCTAACTTTTTTCTCCTCTACGGAGCTTATGTAATTTACTTACCACAATTAATTAAAAATACATTCAAACAACCGCCTTGGACAATTGGATTGATACTCTCAAGTGTTTCTGTGGCGCTTGCTATTACAGCTTTACAGTTAGGAAAAATATCCAGAAAATATTCCGCAACAACTTTAATTAGAGCATCTTTTGTTTTGTTTGCTTTAGCTCTATTCATTGTTCCCTTCGTACACAATATCTGGTTATTATTAATCCCAACCACAATTTTTGGCGTTGGTTTGGGCATTGGTTTGCCGAGTACCCAAACCCTTTTGGCAGAGTTAGCACCAAGAGAATATCTCGCTACGATTCTATCGGTGAATGGCACATTTTTCGGTATAGGGCAAACCCTAGGACCACTGCTGATGGGAATAGCCTTTGGTATTGGCGGAATTAATAGCGTGTTTTTTACAGGTGTAGGTTTTGCAATTCTTACCCTTGTTGTGTTTAGATATTGCACTTGCTTGTAATTAGTCAAGCAGAGACTTCTATTATTTGCCTAGTTTCTACCGTAAGCAAGATGTGTAATAGCAACTTTGCGTAAATACTGTTTTTATCTGTTTTGCGTAATAGCGCATGGGGCATGGGTAAAAAAACTAATTGCTAATTCTCAATATCAAATTTGCAATTACAACCCTACACAGTTTCCAAAAGTCAACTTAAGTTAATATTATTTAATGAATAAGCGATGAAAGTAGGATCTGCATACACAAGACTCTTAGTCTCTGACTTGAAAACTTCCTTTGATTTCTACAGAGATGTTATGGGATTTGAAGTAAAAAACGAAAATCTAGAAGATGGATATGCTGAATTTAAAGTTGGAGACATGAAACTGAGTTTATTTCGGCGACAAGAAATGGCACAGATGATTGCTAATACTGCCAAGCCACCCCATGCCGAATGTCAAGATAACGTAGCCTTAATTTTTACAGTGCATGATGTAGAACAAGAGTATGAAAAATTAATACATCAAGGTGTTAAGTTTACCGCTTCCCCAATGAACAATCCCTACTACGGAATTAAAACAGCTTATCTACGAGATCCTGACGGAACTTTAATAGGACTATTTGAACTGTTAGTCTAACTGTTAGTTGTTGGGCAATGGGCAATGGGCACGCTCGTAATGGGAATTAAACAAGTTCTTTGAAAGTAATGCGCGAACGAAATAGGATTCTTTCCATGCCCGATTCCCCATGTCCCATGCCCGATGCCCCATTCTCCATTCTCCATTCCCCATTTTGAATTTTGAATTCTGAATTTTGAATTACTGAGGCGCTATGGCTAAACCTGTGATTCTGACGGTTGATGACGATCCAGAAGTTTTGCAAGCTGTGGCGCGAGATTTGCGTCAGGAATATGGCGATCGCTTCCGCATCTTGCGTGCTGATTCAGGCGCCAGTGCCTTAGAAGCATTGGAACAAATAAAACTCCGCAACCAGCCAGTGGCTTTATTCCTCGTCGATCAGCGGATGCCGCAAATGTCTGGTGTCGAGTTCCTCGAACAAGCACTATCCATGTTCCCAGACGCAAAACGCGCACTGCTTACCGCTTATGCAGACACCGATGCCGCTATCCGTGCCATCAACACCACGAAAATCGATTACTACTTGATGAAGCCGTGGGACCCCCCACAAGAACGCTTGTATCCTGTACTGAACGATTTGCTTGATGATTGGCAAGCCACATTCCACCCACCATTTGAAGGCATTCGCGTCATTGGCAACCGCTGGTCTCCCCATTCCCATCAAGCTAAAGACTTTCTCGCACGAAATCAAATCCCCTATCAGTGGATGGACATCGAATTATCATCAGAAGCACAGCAGCTCGTTGAATACGCCGATTGTGATAAATTACACCTTCCCCTTGTCCTCTTCGCCGACGGTTCCAGCTTGATGCAGCCAAGCAACGTGCAAATTGCCGAGAAAATTGGCTTGCAAACCCAAGCAGAAAAACCCTTTTATGACTTAATTATCATCGGTGGCGGTCCCGGTGGTTTAGCTGCTGCTGTATATGGTGCATCAGAAGGGCTACGCACCGTGATGATTGAACGCGAGGCTCCAGGCGGGCAAGCGGGTACAAGTTCGCGAATTGAAAATTACCTCGGTTTTCCCGTAGGTTTGAGTGGCGGCGATTTGACGCGGCGTGCGGTGACTCAAGCAAGACGCTTCGGCGTAGAGATTCTCACACCGCAAGAAGTTACGGGAATTCGCGTAGAAGATCCGTATCGTTTTGTGCAGTTGTCCGACGGTAGCGAAATCAGTTGCCATGCCATCATATTGGCGCTGGGTGTGGCTTGGCGGCGGTTGAACGTACCCGGACTCGAAAAACTAACTGGCGCAGGCGTGTACTACGGTGCAGCCCAAACAGAAGCGATGAGTTGCCAAGGGGAAGAAGTGTATATCATTGGTGGCGCCAACTCAGCCGGACAAGCTGCGATGTACTTTTCTAAATACGCCGCCCATGTAACGATGTTGGTACGTGGGGACTCTTTAACTAAGAGTATGTCTCAGTACTTAATTGACCAAATCGGTGAAACAGCGAATATCACCGTACAAACGCATTCTAGTGTGATTGAGGTAAAAGGTGAGACTTCTTTAGAAGCGCTGACAATTGCGAATGCGCTGACTGGGGAAACGCAAACGGTGCCGGCGACATCACTATTTATTTTTATTGGCGCCCAACCGCGCACCGACTGGTTAGATGGTGTGGTGGAAAAAGGCGATCGCGGCTTTATTTTAACAGGTCCCGATTTACAACTCAATCAACGCCGCCCGAAAGGATGGACACTTGAACGCGATCCTTATCTATTAGAAACCAACATCCCCGGTGTTTTTGCAGTCGGTGACGTGCGTCAAGGTTCAGTTAAGCGAGTTGCTTCCAGCGTCGGTGAAGGGTCAATTTGCGTTCAATTTGTGCATCAATATCTTAGCAATGTAGTGTGAAACCTCTCCCCCAGCCCCTCCCCTACGAGGGGAGGGGAGTAATTCTCCCCTTTTCCTATTCCGGGAAGGGGGTAGGGGGTTAGGTAACAATCAATTTTTGATGTCACAATGAAATAAAAATAGAGAGAAAAAACCATGCAACAAATAACTCTCGCTGAAGTATCTCAACATTTGCCCGAATTAATTGAAGCCGCAATTAATGGTGAAGAAATCGTGATTACAAAAGACGAACAGCCAGTTGTGAAACTAACTCCTATATCGCCAGTGAAACGTCGCCCCCTATTTGGAAGCGCTAAAGACTTGATTACGATATCTGATGACTTTGATGAGCCTTTAGAAGACTTTAAGGATTATATGTAATGAGATTACTGCTAGATACTCACACCTTTATTTGGTTTTTTAAGGGCAATACCCAACTTAATAATCAAATACGGGTATTAATTGAGGATGAAAATAATGAAAAGCTAATTAGTACAGCCAGCATATGGGAAATGGCGATTAAACAAAGCATCGGTAAGCTGAGTTTTAATCGGCAATTTGAGAACTTCATCACACAGCAACTTAGTCTTAGTGATTTCAATTTGCTAGAAATTAAAATAGATGATCTTGTTGTAGTTGCAAAGCTACCTCTTCATCATCGCGCTCCGTTTGACCGACTTTTAATTGCACAAGCAATAGTTGAGCAAATACCGATTTTGAGCGCTGATTATGCTTTTGATGCTTATCCGATTCAGCGGTTGTGGTAAGTAGCAAAAAAGAAGAAGTTTTGCGCGATCGCCTCACACAGTTTATCAATCAATATTGATACGGAGTTGTTATGCTGCACGATCCCGACCAGAACACACTGTTCCCGAAACTGCCTGATGAAGCATTACAAGAGATGCAGCAATTTGGCAAAGAAATTAAGCTAAACAAAGGCGATATCCTATTTAATGAAGGCGAATCAAACTATAATTTTCATGTTGTTTTATCAGGCGAAATCGAGATTACCAAGCAAGTTGGTGATGAAACAAGACTGTTAGCAGTACATCGCCGAGGTGAATTTATGGGTGAATTGTCGATGTTGACTGGTTCCGCATCAATTGCTAATGCTAAAGCGTTATCACCCAGTCGCGTATTGCAAGTTGATATTGATACTTTTAGACATATCATGGCGGAATGTTCGCCTTTAGCTGATGTCATTCTAACCGCAATGGCGGGGCGAACCAAAGACGTAGAAGTACAACTTAGGCAACAAGAAAAGCTAGCAGCGCTAGGTAAAATGTCAGCCGGACTAGCACACGAATTAAATAATCCCGCCGCAGCCGGAAGACGCGCAGCAGGGCAATTGCGCGAGAATTTTCAAAACTTGCAAAATCTCGCTTTGCAGTTAAATTCACTCAATAAAGAACAATTAAAATTTATTATCAATTTTCAACTGCAAGCCACACAACACACAACCAAATTCGACACACTTACCCAAAGCGATAAAGAAGATGAAGTCACAGACTGGCTAGAAGACCATGATGTTAGTAATGCTTGGAAACTTGCCCCTACATTAGTTACCGCCGGTATTGATACCCAAAAGTTAGATACTCTCGTAGACAACATACCTGAAGACTGTCTTAGCAACGTTTTGATTTGGTTAGAAGCCGCACTTGCTTCTCATGGACTTATCAACGACATTGAACAAAGTACTAGCCGAATCTCTGAATTAGTAAAAGCAATTAAAGGCTATTCCTACATGGATCAAGCTGCATTGCAAGAGATAGATTTGCATGATGGTATTGAAAATACTCTACTTATTCTCAATCATTGCTTAAAAAAAGGAGTCATCGTCAACCGCGAATACGATAGGACTCTGCCACGTATTTGTGCTTATGCTAGCGAACTCAATCAAGTGTGGACAAATCTAATTGATAATGCCATTTATGCTATGGATGGAAAAGGCGATTTAACCATACGCACATACAAAGATAATAGCTGTCTTGTAGTCGAAATTGCCGATAGCGGAATGGGAATACCGCAAGCAATTCAAACTCGAATTTTTGAGCCTTTTTTTACTACAAAAGGCGTTGGACAAGGCACAGGTTTAGGTTTAGAAATTGCCTATAGAATTATTGTTAAAAGACACAAAGGTGATATTCACTTTGAATCAAAACCTGGTAATACTCGTTTTCGGGTGCGTTTGCCTATCAAATCAACTAGTGACTCATGCAAAAAAGAGTGATAATTTATGACTTGAATAACTTCTCATTCCAAACTTTGCGTTACTCTGCGTTTAAATTAAAGCCTTCAATTTTATGCTTGATATCAACACTTTACGCCAAGTACCACTTTTCACAAAATTACCGGAACAACGATTGCAATGGTTACTTGAAGAAAGTACAGAAATATGGCTACAACCTGGTGAAATTCATCGTCAAGAAGGAGATCCAGCAGATCATGTTTTTGTACTGTTAGAAGGTGAAATTAGAATTACGCAAAAACAAGGTAATCAAGAGGTTTTATTAGTAACATTCAAACCCAAAACCCTGTTTGGTGAATTGCCCGTTTTAATGGGTGAGAAAAACTTCTGGGTAACTGGAAAAGCAGTAACTCGCAGCCATATTTTAGAAGTACCAAATAAAGCCTTTTGGGAAATGCTTTCTAGTTGCACTTGTGTGATGACAAATATTTTGCAAACGATGGCAACACGACTGCAAACAGTGCAGTCGATATCACAACATCGAGAAAAACTAGTATCCTTAGGCACTTTAGCTGCCGGATTAGCACACGAGTTAAATAATCCTGCCTCCGCCGGTCGCAGAGCCGCTGGACAATTGCGCCAAACTGTGCAAGTGTTGCAACCACTGACAATTAAACTGAATCAACAGCAGATGAACGATGCCCAAAAAGCGTTTCTTGCAGAGTTGCAAGAAGATGCAATACAACGGGCAAAATCAGCAACAAAACTCGATCCAATAACTCAAAGCGATCGCGAAGATGAAATCACACAATGGCTAGAGTCACACAACATCAACAATGCTTGGAAACTTGCTCCCACCTTGGTTACAGCCGGAGTTGACACCGACTGGCTTTTCAATGTTCAGCAAAAAGTAGGCGATTTATTGCTGGGTGATGTCCTCACTTGGATAGAAGTAACTTTGCAAGAACTAGATTTGTTAGAAGAAATCGAGCATAGCACTGACCGTATTTCTACTTTAGTACAGGCAGTCAAAGATTACTCGTACATGGATCAAGCACCCTTACAAGAAATAGATATTCATGAAGGGTTAGAAAGTACGATTACAATCTTGAATCACAAGCTAAAGCAAGGTGTAATAGTCAAGCGTGAATATGACTGTCATACCCCACGTATCAGCGCTTATGGCAGTGAATTAAATCAAGTGTGGACTAACTTAATTGATAATGCCATTGATGCCATGAACGGGCAAGGTGAAATTCAAATTCGCACCGCTTGCGAAAACGACTTTTTACTTGTAGAAATTGCTGATAATGGTCCAGGAATTCCCCCAGAAATTCAATCCCACATTTTCGAGCCATTTTTCACCACCAAAGGTGTAGGACAAGGAACAGGCTTAGGTTTGCACACCGTTTATCGCGTTGTCGTTGGGCAACATAAAGGTGATATCCGCCTATTTTCTCAACCAGGAAAAACAAAATTTCAGATTCGTTTGCCGATGAATTTATCTTCGTAGTAAGCACTTCAGTGCTTAAATACAAACACTAAAGTGGTTACTACTTACCTATCAGGATAATTTTATGACTACATGCACACATCTCAATCAAATTCAAGAAGTTACAGCCAGCGCTAACGGCTGCGAAGAATGTTTAAAAATGGGGGACAGATGGGTGCATTTGCGCCAATGTCTTCTTTGTGGACACATCGGTTGCTGCGACTCTTCAAAAAACAAACACGCTACCAAGCACTTTCACGCCACCAATCATCCGATTGTCAAGTCTGCTGAACCTGGTGAAGAATGGCGCTGGTGTTATATCGATAAAACTTTCGTTTAGAAAATAAATTCTCAGCTGCTGCGGCTAAAAAACACAGCAGCTATAACGATTAAACTTAAAAGCGCTAAAGGAACCCAGAGATTAGGGATATCTGACAAACTCATAATTCAAAATTAATCTGTTTATATTGCAATACATCAAACCACAGATAAACACAGATGGACACAGATAAAGCAGTATTTTATTTGTCGGATGAGAAGCGCTTCAAAAGCTATAATTGCTCTCATAAATAGCAGCTTGAGTGGAATATTTACATCAATTAGATTTCTAAATTTTGAATGCGTGAATTTTGAATTTATTATGACATCTCCAGTAACAGTAACATGGCTACAAGAACGCACAGCTTTAGGAACTCTTGAAGCTGAAGTGTTAAATGCGATCGCCCAACAAATCGAAGAACAAATCATACCACCTCAAACCAACTTAGTTGTAGAAAACACACAACCAGAAGCACTTTACATTCTTGTTGAAGGTCAACTCGAAAGCGATAGCAGCAATCAAGCCAACCCAGCGTTAGCAATTGGCTTCCTTCCTGGCGCCGTGATTCACCTGCAAGAATTGCTGTTAAACCAGCCGACGCAACGCACCATCACCACTGTTACAGAATGCCATGTTTGGGTTGTGCCTGCCGATAAATTTCGCGCTAAGTTGCGTGAATACCCGGAAATTTTTCAAGCTGTTTCTCGTCAATTGGCACAGGAATTGGCGGATTTAACATCAGCCTTCACCTACGAACAAGAACGAGCGATCGCCTTACGACCGTATTTAGTCACCAAAGCCAAACGGGGAATTGTTGGTACAAGTCGCTATGCGGTGCGTTTGCGCGAGGAAATTCGCGCAGCTGCGAATGACCGCAAATCTGTCTTGATTTTCGGCGAACCAGGCTTAGAAAAAGACAATATAGCTGCTTTAATTCACTTTGGTTCCAAACAGCGACGCGAACCGATTATCAAAATTAACTGTGGTATCCTGCAAACCAGCGGTGCAGATTTGTTTGGACGTGCTGGCGGCAAAGCCGGACTGCTGGAATGGTTGGGAGAAGGTACTCTCGTCCTTAACAACATTCAAGAAACTCCCCCAGAGTTACTGCCACAACTAGTTAACTTATTAAAAAAATCTACGTATAATCCCGTAAGTCGTTCTGAAGAACCACCCGCCGCAGCCCGCACCAGTCGCGCCCGGATTTTGATAATTTCCGAAAAAAATCAGCCGCAAATCGAACGCTGTATTGGTCATAACATCAAAGTTCCACCCCTGCGGGTGCGGAAAGCTGATATCAAGGCTCAGGTAGATTATTACATCAGTCTTTACACTCAGGCTAGGGGTATTCATAAACAAAAATTAGCACCAGAAGCATTGCGCCGCTTGCAATCTTATGATTTTCCTGGCAACTTGAAAGAATTGCAAAGTTTGGTAGAAAGAGCAATTGTTCAAGCTGGGTCAGCACGAGAGTTAACAGAAGAAATTTTCTGGTCAGCGGATACGAAGAAAAAGCGATTTCGGGTGAATTTGTTGAATGTTTATCCAGATTTGCGGAAATTTCTCCGCAGTTCGTGGTGGCCCGATCGCATTAATTATGGCTTTACTGCCACTGCTTTTGCCTTGATTGTCGCAGTGTTATTTATTGGACCGCAAACACGCGATCGTAATTTCGTTCTCAATTTATTCTGGGCTTGGTGGTGGGCTTTTTTCCTATTTCTCTTTCCCTTTCTCGGTCGCGTGTGGTGCGCTGTTTGTCCCTTCATGATTTATGGGGAAATTACGCAAAAGCTCTCTTTATGGCTGTTCCCTCGACAACTCAAGCGCTGGAATCGACAGCTAGCTGAAAAATGGGGTGGATGGTTTCTCTTTGGACTATTTACCCTAATTTTTCTGTGGGAAGAACTTTGGGATTTAGAAAATACAGCTTACCTTTCTGCTTGTTTGCTATTGTTAATTACCGCTGGGGCGATGATTTTCTCTGCCATTTTTGAACGGCGTTTTTGGTGTCGATATCTCTGTCCCATCGGCGGAATGAATGGCTTATTTGCCAAACTTTCAATGACCGAACTTCGAGCGCAACAAGGTATTTGTTCTGCGAGTTGCACTACTTATCAGTGCTACAAAGGTGGACCCCAAAAAGGCGAGGGAATGGAAACTAACGGATGTCCTTTGTATTCGCACCCAGCACAATTAGAAGATAACAAAGACTGCGTGCTGTGCATGACTTGTCTTAAAGCTTGTCCCCATCGTTCCGTTGAGTTTAATTTGCGTCCCCCTGGTATTGAATTGTGGACAACTCACGTATCCCACACTTATGAAGTAGCACTGTTATTTTTACTATTAGGTGGAGTGTATCTGCATCGCTTACCGGAATTGCAATCTTGGTTAGGTTTAAATTTCGATTTAACGCAGTTTTGGCAACATTTAGGATTATCGCTACTAGCTTTGATTATCCCGGTAGCTGTTCCCTTTATGGCATATGGCTTGACGAAAATAATAAATTTTGGACGTAAGCCGAAAGCATTTATAGAACTTGCTTATGGCTATCTACCATTAGTTCTGGGCGGTAACTTAGCTCACTATCTGCGTTTGAGCCTAGAAGAAGGCGGACGAATTCTGCCAGTAACTTTTGCCACTTTTGGTCTAAATGGTCAACAATTGCCTGTATTGGTCGCTCATCCAGCGGTGGTTGACTTTTTGCAGGGTTTCACTTTGATTTTTTCAGTTTTGTTAACGATAGTGTTAACCCAAAAAATTGCTCGTCAACCGATGCGATCGCTCTTTTGGCAACACTTAGCAGCTATTACACTAGGCGCTAGTATGTGGGCGATTATAGTGTCTAGTTAAAAGTTAGGAGTTAAGAGTTAGAAGTTAGTGGAAAAATAACAACTAACAACGCTCCAACCAACACCCAATAACTAACACCAAACAATATGGCAAATTTTCTACAACCCCCAAGATTACGCATTGGCGAAGAAACCGAAGAAGAACGTCGCGCTACTTGGCTGGAACTTTTTTATGATTTGGTATTTGTAGTTGCAGTTTCTCAACTGGCACACAATCTTCATGATGATGTCACTTTCTCAGGTTTTTTTGGCTTTGTTGTTCTGTTTCTACCCGTTTGGTGGTCATGGATTGGCAGCACAATGTACGCTAACCGCTTTGATAGCGATGATGTGGGACATCGGCTGCTGACTGGTTTACAAATGCTGGCAGCGGCTGCATTGGCTATCAATATACACCACGGTTTAAGTGATAGTTCGGCTGGTTTCGCTCTTTGTTACGCTCTCGGTCGTGCTGTACTTGTCGCTGAATATATCCGTGCGGGAATGCATATCCCAGCAGCGCGGGTTTTGACAAATTCTTATGCTACAGGTTTTGCTGTTGCTGCTTTATGTTGGCTCGTCTCCGCATTTCTACCAATTCCTTGGCGGTTTGGATTTTGGGTTTTGGGACTAATTATTGATTTTGCCACACCGCTGATATGCAGCCAGTTACAAATACAATTACCTCCTCACCCCTCGCACTTACCGGAGCGTTTCGGGCTTTTTACGATGATTGTTTTGGGTGAAGCAATTATCGCCGTAGTTGATGGAGTTTCCGAGCAGAAATGGGATGTTTTCAGTGCGATCGCTGCTTTCTTCGGTTTAGGTATTGCTTTTAGTTTGTGGTGGGTTTACTTTGATAACCTTGGTGGCACACCTATTCAAAAAGCACGGACAGAAGGTAAAGTCGGTCCGATGACTATCTGGCTCTACACTCACCTACCGCTAGTGATTGGCATTGCTGCAACTGGAGTTGGTGTAGAAAAAGTATTATTGAGCGAGCAGCAAATAGCTTTACCCGATGCAGTCCGCTGGTTAATTTGTGGCTCGGTAGCTTTGTGCTGGTTAACATTAGGTATTCTCCACCGCTTGGGAGTTATTCGGTACTGCAAAATCCGTGCCAAATATCGAATTGCGGCTGTTCCTATTGTGCTGGCGATCGCAATTTTTGGTTCATATTTGTTACCCATTGCAGTCATCGGACTACTAGCTTTAGTTGGTGTTGTGCAAGTTGTTCAAGATTTCTCCCAAAGTCGTCCAACTACCCGCTTAAGCGAACCAGAAATTTAAAGTAGGGCAGGACACGCAAATGTCCTGCCCGTGGCAGTTTCTATGATTGAATGTAACTTGTGATCACCATCACTAAGTAGCCGCCACCTAAGTGTTATCTTTATATTGTCTTTTATTTCTTTACCAAAGATTAATATTTTTCATATAAGAATTATGTAATTATATGGTTAGAGAATAAAACTATAATTATCACAAAAGACGGTAACTATGTAATCTCTGTTGATATGTACAGATTTGATGGTTCGGAAGTGTTGGACAATTACCTTTCAAAACCCATCGGCTAGAAAAGTTCAATATATTCCTTTAATTACAGCTTCCATCAAAGCTTCTAAGACACTAATTTCTCACTTGAGAAGAGTGAATTTCGATTATAGCAGTTCCCCTTTGGATGCAACACGCGGTAGGGGCACAAATTCGGTTGTGCGCCTATGAACAAACTGTATTCCACCCAATCGATAACTGCTATATTTAATACCCCGCTTAATGCCAAAGAATCTTTATGATACTTGGTATTTTTCTTAGCAGAGTGATAAGCGATTTTGCTCTAGTTCAAAAATTTTTTTCACAACAAGTATGGAAATAAGAAATAATATTTGGCTTTTAAACCTACCCAAATGCTGATTTCTTAACTCAACATACATTGCTAGATTTGAAAAACTTTCAAACACCTTTTATCGCCCTGTATTTTAGCAGGATGAGTTTACTTAATCTGATATCTGGCATTATTCTCAACCAGACCAAAGAACCCAGGTTGATGAACGAAAAATGTAAGGTTTCAGGTTGAGTTAGTTGCACTCGTCCCCAGTTTTTAACGCAGGTGTATTCCGGTGAGTCATCGAATGAATACAACATAGAAGTGCATTTTTTATCAAAGCCAACATATTACTTAATAGAAAGCATTTGGAGTGACAAGTGCTTTTTCTGTCCTTAGTTTTGGTAATTGCATCTTGTGCAATTACTAATTTTTCAGGTTCGCTAAATTCCCGCGTGCTCTACCAAGATACCTAAAAAATCCATGCTTGCTAATAATTCAGTATCTACCAACAAAAATATAAAACTCAGTATATCTCTGGTTACATTTAACCATGAAAAATACATTGAACAAGCAATAGAAAGTATATTAATGCAAAAAGTCAACTTTGACTTTGAAATTATACTTGGCGAAGATTTTTCTAGTGATAGAACGCGAGATATTGTCATCGATTACTACACAAAATATCTCGATAAAATTCGCTTGATATTGCCAGAAAAGAATTTGGGTTGCAGTGGTCAAAAGATTTTTGTGCAAACACTTCAAGCTTGTCAAGGTGAGTATATTGCCTTATTAGACGGTGATGACTACTGGACTGATCCTGATAAGTTGCAAAAACAGGTAGATTTTTTAGACAACCATCCTGAATGTGCAATATGTTTTCATGATGTCACCACCTTTTTTGAGGATGGAAGTCAAAAACCTCGGAAATATAATAATTTTGAGCCAAAGAACATTTCAACTATCGAAAATATTTTGAAATGTAACTTTATTCCTACCTGTTCAACAATGTACAGAAGAGGTTTATTTGATGAATTTCCCGATTGGTATTATTCAGTAATTTGTGGCGATTGGGTACTTCATGTTTTAAATGCACAGCAGGGAAAGATTGGGTATATTAACAAAAATATGGGAGCTTATAGAGTTCATAATAATGGATTATTTAGTGGAATGAGCAAAATAAAACAGTTGCACGAGGTAGTTAATTGTTATGACTATTTAAACATTTATCTAAACTTTAGATACAGGAACATTATCAAATCTGAGAAAGCTTATAGATATTATGATTTAGCTTTAGCTTATAAAGATAAGGGCGATTTAGTTAATGCTAAAAAATATGCAATAAAGTGCCTAAAGTTTTTGTTAATCGAACCTTTTCTTGGAATAACAGCAATTATAAAACTCTTAAAGAGGATATATATGAACAAAATGACTGGATATAAATTGCAACTTAACAAGACATAAAGTAAAATTTAAAACTTATGAATCTGCAAGTAATTGATTGGCAAAACCCATTGTGGATGCAAACGCTACAAAAACTGCGCCATGATGTTTATCATTTGCCAGAATATCTATATTTAGAGGCAAAAAGAACCGAAACGATTCCGGAAGCTTTTTTGATAGTTGATGGTGAAAAAATATTCTTTGTGCCTTATTTGCTGCGACGATGTGATGACATAAGTCAAGAATCAAAAACAAAAGAGATTTTTGATGTTCTCTCACCCTATGGATACTCTGGAATTTTGTTAAGTGAAGCAGCAGCTAGCACCCCAGGATTTGCTGATTTCGCCATCACTCAACTGAAGTACCTGTTAAGGGAAAAAAGCGTAGGTTCAGCTTTTTTTCGACTTCATCCCCTACTTTGTCATAACTTTCATACACTTTTCAGTCCTGGTACTTTCACAGAGATTGGCGAAACAGTCTCTGTGGATTTAAAACTTTCTGAGGCTCAAATATGGGCACATACCCGAAGAGGACATCAAAGTACAATTAATAAGTGTAAGCGACTTGGTTTTACCGCCAGAATGGTGGACTCTGTGCAATACCTGAATGAATTTATGACAATTTATGATGAGACAATGAATCGCGTCAACGCACACAAATCATATTATTTTGAATATGAATACTTTGCTAAATTGTTAAAATTAGGTAAAAATATACATTTATGTATTGTTGAATTAGAAAACGAAATTGCCGCCGCTTGTTTGTTTTTTGAATCTTGTGGGATAGTTCAAGCGCATTTGGGTGGAACAAAAACCAAGTTTTTACACCAGTCTCCTTTTAATTTATTGTTAGATTATACCCGATACTGGGCTAAAGAACGTGGTAATGAATTTTTGCATCTAGGAAGTGGTCTAGGAGGAGCTAAAGATAGTCTCTACAATTTCAAAGCCGGTTTTTCTCGACAAAGACACAACTGGCTAAAATTGGGAATAATTACAGACGAAGAAAAATATCAATATTTAGTTGAATTACGAGCAAAATATTTGAGAATCGAAGTTGAGAAACTACTGCAAACAAGTTTTTTTCCAGCTTATCGAGTTACCCATTAAGTACTTAAAAGATTTAAAGATTGTTGAGCAAAATAATCCTAATACTTCAGCCGGGGTTTTTGCTTATTTGGCAAAGAGTGATTACTTAGTGACAACCTTAATAGAACCAAATACACCACTCGAATGTCACGATAATTTGCCAGAAGATTTAAGATTTGAGTCATTTATTAATGAGGATGAAAAATCCTCATGATTAGTTTTAGTGACGAATTGATTGAGTGCGATCGCGCTTGTAACTCTGCATTACGAGCGAGCGCTCATATTATCTAGCTACTTTCAGCCATCCAAAAACCTGCTCAACCGTCAAATCTAGTGTTAAGAATTTTAGTGTTGGAAGGCGATCGCTACCTATTAACTCTATAGGTTCCTGTCCGGGAATGAATGCTAAAATTAACCGCTCATCTGGATCGATTAACCATCCCAACTGAGTTCCATGTTTGAGGCAGTGTAGAATATTGCTGATGACTTTGGTCGCTCTCTGTTCAGGCGAGAGAATTTCTACCGTCCAATCTGGATAACTTTCAAAGGCATTGGGTACTTCACCATCCGCTTCAAAGGCAATTCGTTCCCAAAGGAATACAGTAGCATCGGGAACAATGGAACGCCCACCAAATGTACAGCGCAATTCTGGAAAGGCTAGGGCAATTTGTGAGGCTTCTGCAACTTGATTGACAGTATCACAAAACTTGAGTTGCAGACGAGAATGTTTACCTTGAGGCATGGGTTTTTGGTGAATTTGACCTGCAAAAAATTCACTAACAGGCTTGGTTTCTGGTAGTTTGAGGAATTCTTCGAGGGTAAGGGATGAAGGAAGTGCTGTTGTCATTGCCTCAAAATTTTATCGTCTCTTAAATTATCACCTTTGTTTGATTTATCAAAGTTCTACCGAATTCGCAATTATCGTGTTTTCAGCTACAGTTCTGCTAAGGGGAAGTGAGCAAAAATAGTTGGTAAATACCTGAGAAAGCAGCCTCTGCTGTAAATCATGCTGCCATTCCATGAAACCCCGAATCATTGTCTGTGGCTTAGGACGTACCGGATATAAAGTCTTTCGGTTGCTTAGACAGCAGGGAGCGTTAGTTGTTGGTATTCATCACGAACTTATCCCTGACGAAGTAACAGGAGATGTGATTGTTGGCGAATTACATGCAGCTAGTACCCTCACAGCAGCCGGAATTCAGCAAGCAGACACTTTAGTGATAGCTGGATCTGAGGATGCTCTGAATTTATCAATTATGATGCAAGCGCGGGTGTTAAACCCGTGTATTCGGATTATCAACCGCTTTTATAATACAAACTTAGGCGATCGCTTGGATCAAACTTTGCCAGACCACTTGAGTATGAGTGTTGTCGGTTTGGTAGCACCAGTATTCACCTTTGCGGCACTAGGAAATCAAGCGATTGGACAAATCAAATTATTTCAGCAAACTTGGCTGATCCACGAAGAATACATTGATGAACATCACGTATTGCGGGGTTGCAAGCTGAGTGATTTATGGGATGATCGTTCGCGGATGCTGATTTATTACCAGCCAGTCGAAGGTGAGAATAATTTGGTATCCGCCGTAGTTTCTGAACAAGAATTAAAAGTAGGCGATCGCTTAATTGTTGCTACTCCACCCCGCATCCGTCAGAAGCGTAAATCACTGATGAGAAAACTGCTGAAAGTCCTTAGCAATCTCAGACAGTTTGAACAACACGGGCGATCGGTTGTCGTCGGGGGTATTGTACTCATAGCGATTATTATCATTGCCACACTCACCTACAAGTCTACCGAGGTGAAAATGTCCATAGTCGATGCCCTATATTTTTCTGTAGGCATGATGACTGGAGCCGGTGGTAATGATAAAGTTGTCGAACAAGCTTCCCAAAGCATTAAATTATTTACCGTTTTTATCATGTTGATTGGGGCAGTGGTAATTGGTATTTGGTATGCCCTACTCAACGATTTTGTCCTGGGAAACCGCTTCAAGCAATTTTGGGATGCAGCCAGAATCCCCCAATGTGATCACTACATCGTCTGTGGCTTGAGTGGGATCGGAATTGCAGTTGTCCAGCAACTCCACGACAGTGGACATGAAGTGGTAGTAATTGAAACCGACTTTAACAACAGATTTATCAACACTGCCCGTGAATTAGGTATTCCCGTAATTCAGGGCGATGCCAGCTTCCGAGTAACACTCAAGGCCAGCAATATAAACTCAGCCGCCGCAGTGCTTGCCGTTACCTACAACGATGCCACTAACCTAGAAATTGCCCTGAAGGCAAAAGGATTGACACCCAGCATTCCCGTAATTGTCAAGTATGCAGATCCTGATTTTGCCGGCATGGCACAACAGGTGTTCGGCTTCGAGGCAGTACTGAGTCCCGCTGAACTTGCAACCCCAGCTTTTGCCGCCGCCGCACTAGGCGGACGAATACTCGGCAATGGCATCACAGGGGATAGTCTTTGGGTAGCTTTTGCAACTTTGATTACACCCTCACATCCCTTTTGCGGGCAGTGGGTGAGAGATGCCGCAATCTCCGCCGACTTTGTGCCTTTGTATGTGGAAACAAATTGCCAGACCTTTCACGGTTGGGATTTACTAGAAATAAACCTCAGTCCTGGGGATATTTTGTATTTGACGATACCTGCGACGCGATTATATCAGTTGTGGCGCAATACACCCTCATAGGCGATCGTGAATTGATTAAACCTCGGCGCAAAAATCTACCAGCGCCCCACATGCTAATAATTCAACCAGACTATCGGAAGATTTACTCTTTGGAAGTACCCAAGTAGATTGAAGAGGTCATCGAAAAGGATAAAGTTGTCAGTGAGTACCAGCAGGAAACCAGACCCGGAAAATTCACCACAAGATAACAGTGAAACACGCCGCCAAACTATTCTGCCTATTGCTCCACTGCCGGAACACATTAGTCAAAATATCGACAAAATCATAGCGTTGCATACACGCTACGAGCAAGACGTGTCTGGACACCAGCGATCTGTGGAGGCTGTCACCACTTTTTTCGGTCGTCCGGCATTTCTATACAGCATCCTGCTCGTAATTGTCCTTTGGATGACACCCAATGTTATACCACGGCGTTTTGGCTTACCGAGATTCGACCCACCTCCATTTGCTTGGCTGGGATTTTGGCTTACAACCGGCTCGTTACTGATGACAGCAGGAGTGCTGATTAAGCAAAATCGGCAAGAAAAGTTGGCAGAACAACGAGCGCAGTTAAGCCTACAGTTAAACCTGCTATCCGAGCAAAAAATTGCCAAACTCATTGGCTTGGTTGAAGAATTGCGCCGCGACCTTCCCAATGTGAATAATCGTTACGACCCCGAAGCCGAAATCATGAAGGAACCTGCTGACCCACATGCGGTAATTGTTGCGCTGGAAGAAACATTAACACAACAGTTAGAATCTCTCCAAAACCAGGAAACATCCAATTAATGGGGAATATGCAGGCAACTGTGAAGAGCCTTTAAATGTTAATCCCCGCTTGACTGTCCGAAAGAAAGTTTTTGCTGTAGTATATATGGTTAAATTTCAGATACTGTAGCTTTCCTTTTGCGGGCAACAAGTCAAAGATACGGCAATGTCCGCCGACTTTGTGCCTTTATATGTGGAAACAAATTCCCATATTGGTCAAAGTAACGGACAAAATGGCGATCGCACTCGCTCATTTTTTATTCGATTAGTGGATGACCAAGGTTATTCTCGCCGCGAGCAGTTATTCGCACCTGAGGATTAAGTGATTTCCACAGGTTGCGGCTACTTCTTTGCACCGTCAGTTAGTGCTTTGGATAAGGTATTGTCACAGTCATCGGCAAAAATTGGGCGGTAGGGAAATAAACTCGTTATACCTACCGTCCATCCGATTCCATCCACTCAATACACTTTTGCATCTGCACTTTCATAATTTCCGCATCAGCATGATACCTCCGCCCATGACCTGGTAGCACCCACTCAAAAGTATAATTAGCCAGCTTTCGCATCGATTTAATTTGTTCTGAGTAGGAATACCAGCAGAAATCGCGGAAAGCTATTAATTGTTGAAGTCTATCAGACCAAGCGAGATGATCCCCAGTAAAAAGAAACTTGTTTTTGTAAAGTAGAACGGTGTGACCTTTGCTGTGACCGGGAACTGGGATAATTAACAAATCATCAGTCAACTCAAATGGTTCTGAACCAGTTAGCTGAATTTCCACATCGCGAGTAGAGGCTAAGATATCGTCAGTGTGGAGAATGCGCTGACACTCAAAATGCTCAGCGAACTTTTGATGATCCGCCACATCATCTCTGTGAGTAAGATACATATAACGAATTCCCCCCATCTTTTCTATCTGCTTGACCAACGGCGGCGTAAACCGGGGAGAATCCACTAAAACATTACCTTCTGGTAGTTGAATCAAATAGCTAGCAGCACCAAAAGAGTCTTCCGAATGATAACCGCAGTGATAAACATTTTCGGCTACTAAAATCGGAAAACTCATCTGAGCAAATTTGATATCCTGCGGCTTCTCGATTGTACCAATCGAACTTGTAGGGCAAGCTAACAAAGCTTGCAGCGCTGCCAATCGTTCCGCCTCATTAGCTGGTTGATGATGAACCGCCGATTGTTCACCAACTTCAGTAAACACTTCCGGAGTCATCCAGCGACAGGTATCACAATCAATACAGGAAGTATCGACATAAAAATCGCCGTTGACATTTTCGGTACGACGCAGATTTAAATGAGCCATATGAAACCTCGTTTACCCAGCAGGTAACTGGGTGGGCGATAAACCCTCTATCACTAGGTTAGCAAAAGCGTTAAAAGACTGTAGAGAAGCGATCGCCAACACAGAACAATGGTAAATAAAATTTAATTTTAACAATTTTGCCATTCGTAAGTACTGGACTTTAGACTAAAGAAGAGCGATCGCGTTTGTAGTAGCTGTGCAAAAAA
>CAXTNZ010000032.1:0-36442 GCA_964245695.1 uncultured bacterium
TCTTCAACTCTTACTTGCGACCAATCCAAAATCCAAAATCTAAAATCTAAAATCTAAATGCGCCCTTATCATCAAGTACCAATTATCGAGTGTGGTGAACCGTTGGTGAAGATTCCTTTAGAATTGTTTGCGGTGGAATCTCCCCATCCTTATGAAAAGCTAGGTGCGCCTTATGGAGAACATTCTCCTTATTTTCTGCGTGAAAGCTTGATTGACAGCTTGATAGAAGCCCAAAATTATCTACAGCTAATGCGTGGAAATTGGCGCATCCAAATCTTTGATGCTTATCGCCCGGTAGCTGTGCAGCAGTTTATGGTAGATTACAGCTTTGCTCAAGCGCTACAAGAAAGGGGACTGACTGAAGCGCAGTTGTCACTGCTCCAGCGCCAAGAGATTTGGGAGGCGGTTTATCAAATTTGGGCTGTACCCAGTTTGGATGAAAAAACTCCTCCTCCCCACAGTACAGGTGCGGCGGTGGATGTGACGCTGGTAGATGATAAAGGACTAGTAGTTGATATGGGTTCGCCGATTGATGAAATGTCAGAGCGATCGCTTCCCGATTACTTTGCTAATATTACCGAACTCGAAGCACAGCAATATCATGCTCATCGTCAACTTTTGCATGATGTCATGTTAAAAGCTGGATTTCAACGCAATCCTAGAGAATGGTGGCATTTCTCTTTAGGAGATCAGATGTGTTCCTGGTTGAATAATCAATTCATACCAGGTAATTCTCTCACAGCTCGTTATGGACGTGTTGTATAAGTGCGGTACGAATGACAACTTACACTCTTGTAAATTAGTTGCCAATCCTGCCCAGAACTGACTCTACGCATCTTGAGGATTTAGCTTAATTAACTCGTCAGTGGTGTAAGCTCCAATAGGACTCCACAGTAAATAAGGCACTAGTAAACCCGCCGCCAGTGGCGAAATCGGTAAAACAGAAATTGTTAACACCACGCCTAAAATAGCACCAACTGAGCCAATAATTTCCCCTCTTTTGAGACTACGGAACCTCAGCATTACAGGTATGTAGGTAATAGTAATAATTTCTAACAAAAGGTAGAATCCCATTAGCAGCCAGGTTATCAAACCTCCGGGATTTTTTTGCCAAACAATATTAGCCGAAGCCGCACCGCAAACGAAAATCACAGTCCAGATGATGGGAATTAATGGCTCAAAAACTAGCCATCTGGGGCGAGTTAATCTTGCGAACCATTTGACATCACGCGGTGTGATGAAGAAACTACCAATCATCACGATGAAAGTTACGGCTCCAATAACCATCCAAGATTTAATCATTTATCTACTCTTGCCCGTGCATTTTGTCAAGTTATACACAGCAATTTTGGCAATTTGAAGTATGAGTTTAATCAGTCGCAGGTGAGAATTTTGATTCTAGTGGGTGATTAGTAGTAGCAAAACATAAAACAAAAGCGCCCGGTGCGTTATGGCGAAGCCTAACACACCCTACATTTGATTTTGATTAAGGTTGAGCTACTTAACAACTAGCAACTAACAACCAACCACTAACAACCAACTACTTAAGCGTCTTGAGGATTGAGACGACTCATTTCTTTAGTGGTATAAGTCCCAATTGGACTCCAAAGCAAATAAGGTACAAGTAATAATGCTGCCCAACCAGAAACAGGTAAAACTGCGAGGGTTAAAATAACACTTATGATGAAGCCTATACCGCCGATAATTGTACCGATTTTCAGGCTACGAAGGCGAAACATTACAGGCGTGTAGGCGATGGTAACAATTTCTAAAAGTAGGTATAAACCCATTCGTAACCAGGTTTCAGTAGTTCCGGGGTTTTTTTCCCAGACAATATAAGCTGACCAAGCACCGCAGATAAATATTACAGTCCAAATAAGTGGAATTGCTGCCTCAAAAACTAGCCATCTCGGTCTTTGTAAGCGTTTGAACCATTGGCGATCGCCTGGGGTAATGAAGTTAGCAGCCAGCGCAACTAAGAAAGTCACACCCCCAATCACCATCCAAGATTTAATCATGCCCCACATCCCTGGCGTTTACATCCATATCACGCCTTATATTGCGATTTTGCCAATTTACTTGTAATTGCTCATCATCCCTGAGTTTGATAACTTGGACATTCAAAAGTGAAAAATCTCCACTTTCTACTTTCTTTCCTTCTTCACCGTGTTTCTTCAGAGAGGGAGGTTGGAGGAAAGAGGTTTGTCAAACTCACACTTAAGAATGATCGTGCCAAAAATCTGGTGGTTAAGTGCGAAACCGTACTGAATCTTCATGCGGGTTGGAATTATTCTCAAAGAAGATAAGTAATAACCCTTGAAAGCATCGCACGTTGCGGATTGCTGTTTTTCAACTAACTGCATGAGAGAACTTTTTAGTCTCTTGGCTAAAGAGCTTAATCATTTGATAACTCGCTTTTACTAAGCCCTAACACCAAGCGAAGAGTGTCGCTATAGGTACAAAGATCCGAAGTTCTGAGTCACCTCTGGTGACTCAGAACTTCAAAGGGCGATTATAACTTCGGAGCGAGCTTTGCATCTTTAGCTCTACCCAACGCTTGGTAAAAGCAAGATATAAGATAAAAAATTGTTTGCATTTGTCTGCCTACAAAACGACAGGCAAATCTTGCCTATCTAATGCAAGTAAAGCTGTTTGTATTTAAATAAAGTATTTCCCCATCATGTGCGATCAATGTATAAAGCTCAACGGTCTGCGAGTACTTGTTGTTGATAATAACCTTGATTGTAAAGATTTGCTGACAATGCTGTTTGAGGAGTATGGCATAGAGACGATCGCCGCGACATCAGTAAGCGAGGCTCTAGAAATCCTCAAACAAGTTAAACCAGATGTTTTGATTAGCGAAATTGGCTTGCCTAATGAAGACGGCTTTTCGCTGATGCATAAGGTGAAAGCCTTTGAGGTTGCTGAACAAGTCCAGATTCCAGCGATCGCTTTAACGACATACGACACGGAAGATTATCGCGCTCATGCTCGAGAGGTCGGCTTTTGCAAGCACTTATCCAAACCTTTCGACTTTGACGAGTTAATCACAACAGTTTTTTGCCTAACTAGACAAATTCAATTGGTGGGTGCAGCATGAATGCGACTGTTTTTACTCAAAAGCTAAGAGCGATGTCCGATCGCTTAACTAATTTGCATCAAGGAATCAACACATCTTCATCACTACCATCTGCGGTGCTGTCATCAACTTTGACAGAACTCGGCATTGCCTCTGAGCGACTTCAGATAGCGGGAGAGATGCTTTATCAGCAGAATCAGCAGTTATCATTAGCTAACCAGACTTTGGAAGCGGAGCGACAGCGCTACCAAGAGTTGTTAGAGTTTATCCCCGATGCTTGCTTGCTGACAGATGCTACCGGAAAAATTCAGCAAACAAATTCAGCAGCGGCTTCGTTGCTTAACTTTCCGCAATGCTCACTGAATAATCAGTTGCTTGAAGCTTTCATAAGTTACGAAACTCAGCAACAGTTTCAAACTCAGTTGCAGCAACTCCAGCGAAAACCTAGCACACAAAAGTGGCAGCTAAAGTTGCAGCCTTATCAAGAAGAAGCATTGAATGTTAATGTGTTTGTAAGCCACGAGGAAGCAAGCCAACCGCTGACTCTGCGCTGGCTGTTACGCCCTTTGAGCGATCACAGCTTGGTTGAAGCAGAAGAACCTGACACTCATGTTGATCTGAGCTATCCTTTGCAGGTTTATTGCAAAGGAGAAACAATTCCTTTAAACCCTGAGGTAATTTGGCAGGTTCACTCAGGACTAGTAAAGCTAACAACGTTTTCTGATAGCGGTCAAGAAGTGTTGGTTGGGTTAGCAGGTGCAAAAGCTGCCTTTGGTTCTAGCTTGACTGGGCTGCCACTTTATGAAGCAACTGCCCTCGCGGATACTCAGGTGTCGTGCATTTCGCTCACCGAGTTGGCGAACTCTCCTCAACTAAAACAGCAGCTTTTACCGCAAATTAGCCAACGACTCAGACAAACCGAATCGCTCCTAGCTGTTCAGGGGCAATCACGAGTCGTAGACCGCTTGGACAGTTTATTACGGTTATTAAAACAGGAAGTTGGGGAACCTGTAGCCGATGGCATCCGGCTGAGTGTTCGTTTAACTCATGAAGACCTTGCCTCTGCCTGCTGCACAACTAGAGTAACCGTCACCCGGACGCTTAAGGAACTACAGAAGCAAAAGAAGCTGAGTGTAGATTGCCGGCATCACATCATTTTGAAGGATTGAGACGACGGGCATTAGTCTTTTGGCATACTCAGATGTTGCACTCCTCCCAACAACCGCCATAGGTTTCTAACCTATGGCTCATAGCGTGCATTGTCTTTAGACGACTGAGAAAGAATTTTAGTTTATTTTAATAAACTTGAGCTATTAGCCTGGGATTTCAATCCAAAGCGGGCGTGGACGCTTTTTAGTTCAAAGTGCAAGATATCAGCATATCTATTTTACTTGTTGCCAGCCCTACTTACTAATAGTTGAGATGATTAAGAAACAACTTGTGTAATTCTGGCACTTTCTATATGACTACTGAAAACCGTCTGCTTGCTGCCCGAAACCGTGAGCTATACCAGAAGCTCGCCCCTAATCTCAAGTCAGTCTGGCTGGAACTAGGCACAATGCTCCACGATGCTGGCGAGACTATCGAGGAGGTCTATTTTCCCATCGATTGCCTGCTCTCGATCACTATCTGCATGAGTGACGGTGCTACGGCTGAGGTGGGTGTGGTCGGCAATCGGGAAATGCTCGGTGTCAACGCTTTCATGGGTGTAAGCGTAACCACGCAGACAAATTACAATGTACAGATCGCCGGCAACGCTGTCAAGCTTAATGCGCGGATACTGCGAGAAGAGTTTGATCGCAATAAGGATGTGCGTGACGTGTTGCTGGGCTACACGCAAGCACTGATCGCCCAAATTTCCCAGACCGCTGCCTGCAACCGTCTTCACCCACTAGATAAACGCTTGGCACGCTGGCTGCTTGAGGCGCAAGACCGCGTTGACTCAAACGAACTTAAGCTGACGCAGGAGTTTATCGCCGATATGCTGGGCGTGCGTCGCGCTGGCGTCACTCAAGCTGCCCAAAAACTTCAACACAGCGGTCTGATTGAGTACACGCGCGGTCGCGTCAACATACTTGATAAGCAAGGGCTAGAAAAAGCTTCCTGTGAGTGTTTCTTGTGTCTGAGAGACGAATACGATCGCTTACTTGGAGAAAAGCAGAGAGGCGATCCATAATATCGTTCTCACCTTTTGTGGTATAGCAAAAAACAAAGGCTGAAGTTAATCTACGTATTGTCACTAAAAAAAAAACACTTGAGATTGTATTATTATGATTTTGCTTCCGTCTAAAACTAACATTTTATCAACGCGTAACGCCCCACTAATGAGCGAGAAACAAAACACACCGTCGGCAATTTTGCTGGTCGAACAAGATGACGATACGCGCCCGCTGATGATAAGTAATCTCCGTAGCCTTGGCTACCACGTAATTGTGGCGCTAGACGAAGAAGGCGCGATTGAACGGACGATTGGTGGGCGCAAAAGCCCTGATATAATTTTGATTAACCAGGTGAAGTCGTCGATAGAAGAGTTCATTAACATGGGGCGGCGCATACGTCAAGGCGCAGGACTTCCCAGCCACACCCCGATTATCGTTATAGCTGAACGGTACGGCGAGGATATGGAAGGTAAAGATGTTAAGGTGGGCAAAAGTGAGTACGTAACCTACCCGGAAGATGCACAGCAGTTGATGAATCTCCTACACCGTCTTTGCTCAGTCTAGGGATTAGGGACGCTTGGACTGGGGACTGGGGACTGGGGACTGGGGACGCTTGGATTAGGGACTTTAAATGTGTTTGAAGAAGGTAATGTATAGTTAGTCACACCAACCCAGAACGCAGTGCGACAACCGCTGCCTGCACGCGATCGTCAACTGCTAATTTATTCATAATCCCTCGGACGTGAGTTTTCACGGTGTTAGGACTGAGATAAAGTTTTTCGGCAATTTCCGGGTTACTCAAGCCGTCTACCATCAGTTTCAACACTTCTAACTCGCGTCCCGACAGGTTGGCTGTATTTCCTGTAGGAGTGGGAGGTTTGAGATTTTCTATTACTTGTCTGGCAATTTGGGGATCGAGATAAGCTGCACCTTCAACCGCAGCAGCGATCGCATTCAACAAGCGCTCGACACTCGCCCCTTTGATACAATAAGCATCAGCACCACTAGATAACGCGGCAATAATTTCTGTCTCTGTTTTGTGAGATGTCAGCATCACCACATGAGTTTCCGGTAATGCTGCTTTAATTTGCTGTGTCGCCGCAATTCCATCCAATCGCGGTAAACCAATATCCATCACCACCAAATCAGGTTTCAGTTTCAGTGCTGCTTGCACACCTAAATAACCATCCTCCGCTTGTCCGACAATTTCTAACTGGGGATGAGCCATTAATGACTGTTCTAATCCGAGTTGCATCATCGGATCATCTTCAACAATTAATACTCGCAACCGGGGAGCATCTTCAGGTAGATTGAATGCAGAGACTGTATTTGGAGACATTTTATATTAGTCAATAGTCAACAATCAACAGTCAATAGTTAATAGTTAATAGTTAATAGTCATTAATGATTGACTATGGACTATGGACTAATGACTATTGACTAACTCTTTTATTCTTCCACGCGATACCCCAACTCTGCCAAACTGACGCGAGACTGACGCCACTTTGGTTGCACTTTGACGAATAATTCTAGATAGACTTTGCCGGCGATTAACTTTTGGATTTGTTCGCGAGCTTCACTACCTATAGCTTTGAGCATAGCTCCACCTTTACCAATGAGAATGCCTTTTTGGGAATCTCGTTCAACATTGATGGTTGCGAGTACGCGAGTGATAGCTGGTGTTTCTTCCACTTTGTCAATGGCGATCGCTACGGAATGGGGAACTTCCTCACGAGTCAACAACAAAATCTGTTCTCGAATCAATTCCCCCATAATAAAGCGTTCCGGTTGGTCAGTTACCAAGTCGGGTGGATAGTATAATGGTCCGAGTTCTAAATGTTCAATTAATAAATTTTGCAGTTCTGGCAATCCCGTCCCAGTCTTGGCGGAAAATTTTACTGTTTGCCATTCAAACGATTGTGCTAACTCAGTGTAACTATCATCTAAAACCTGAGAATCTGCGGGTTGTTGATCGCTTTTGTTCACACCCAAAATCACTGGTGTTTCGCTTTTAGTCAACAACTCGGCAATATAGCGATCGCCTGCACCACAACTCGTCGAGCCATCCACCACAAACAGCACTACATCCACCGATTCAATCGCATTTTTCGCATTTTTCACCAGCACTTCCCCTAATTGGTGATGGGGTTTGTGTATTCCTGGTGTATCGACAAAAATTAATTGCGCTTCTGGTGTCGTTAAAATCCCTCGCAAACGATTGCGTGTAGTTTGCGCTACTGGGGAAGTTATGGCTATTTTTTCTCCTACTAATTGATTCATTAACGTAGATTTACCGACATTTGGACGACCGATAATGCCGATAAAACCCGATTTGAACTCAGGAGGAGCCTGGGGGACAGTTACTTCTCCTGAAAAAGAGAAGGTGTAATCATCAATACTTTTCACCTTTGGCTCCACCGTCATAGTTTATATATATGATAAGTTGATTTTATTGCACACAAAACAAACATAAAATCACCCTGGAAATTTTGACGATTACCTTTACTTAAGTTTAATTTACTACTAATTATATTATTCGGAGAATAATGTCATAAAAGATATGGGAGAACGAAAACGCATTGGAATTCTCACTAGTGGTGGAGATTGCTCTGGTTTAAATGCTGCAATCAGATCTGTAGTGTATTGCGCTGTGGGAACTTATGGCTGGGAGGTTTTGGGAATTCGACAAGCGACTTTAGGATTGATGGCACGTCCTCCACAATTCACAAAACTGGAAGTTGACCAAGTTAATACGCTGTTAACTGCTGGTGGTACAATGTTAGGAACAACTAACAAAGGCGATCCTTTTGCCTTCCCGATGGCAGATGGAAGTGTATGCGATCGCTCTAATGAAATTATTGCAGGCTATCACCAATTGAGTTTAGATGCTTTAATTGGAATTGGTGGCGATGGTAGTTTGGCAATTCTCCGTCGGCTTGCACAACAAGGTGGTATAAATTTAGTTGGTATTCCCAAAACAATTGATAACGATATTGGGATTACTGAACATGCGATCGGTTTTGATACAGCAGTAAATATTGCCACGGAAGCACTAGATCGGTTACATTTTACCGCTGCAAGTCATAGCCGCGTCATGATTTTAGAAGTGATGGGACGTGACGCAGGACACATCGCCATTGCTGCGGGAATTGCGGGTGGAGCCGATGTAATTTTGATTCCAGAAATTCCCTACACCATCGAGCATATTTGCCAAAGAATCAAAGAACAGCAAGAGAAAAGCAAAAATTATTGTTTGATAATTGTATCTGAGGCTGTTCGCAATCAAGAGGGTGAAAATGTCACAATTACAAATCGCTTAGGTCAATCTCGATATGGTGGTATTGGTGAATATTTAGCCGACCAAATTATTGAGCGTATTAATGTAGAAACGCGAGTCACGGTTTTAGGACATATTCAACGAGGTGGAACTGCTTCACCTTTGGATAGATTAGTTGCAGCAGCTTTTGGTGTAGCAGCGGTTAATCTGATTGCAGAGGGTAAATATGACCAGATGGTAACGTGGCAAAATCGTCAAGTTGTCAGCGTACCAATTGCGGAAGCGATCGCTCAATATAGAGCTGTCGATCCAAATGGTACCCTTGTTAAAACCGCTCGTGGTATCGGTATTTATTTGGGAGATTGAGTTAATTTTGTGTTCAGATTCCCGACTTCTTTAAGAAGTTGGGAATATAACTCCTCATTTCTAACTAATAACTCCCATGACAAACTCACCTTCATTCACAGCTTGATTGCTGGAAACATCATAAATCAATCCATCTTGTTCGCAGCAGACATCAATTACAACAGGTAACTTACCCTCTTTATTAAAACTAAGAATTTGATATAGTCGTTCTCCAGCTTTGACTTCACTACCCAATTCCACTCTTGATTGAATCATTCCCCCGGCAAAAGCATAATATTTTATCACATTACTTCTAGCTCGAAAACTCATTTCTTGAGAAATGCTTTCATCCACAGTTAAATCAAGTTGCAAAACACCTTTTTTAATTAAATAATTTTTCACACCGCGCACACCTTTAGCAACTGAATCAGGAATCATCTGCATTCCTGTTCCCAGTTCAAGCGTCCAAGCTTCGACATCAAACTGAATTTCTCTCCCAAGCTGTTGAAAACAATCTTCCAGCGCTAACCAAGGTTTGATAAAAGCTTCATCAAAAGCATCACCATCATATTTATCAAGTATAAATCCGTGTTCGAGTAAGAAATATTTAGCACTTTCTTCGCGATTTCGGAAATAATAAATATAATTTATCCCTTGATTTGAAGCACTGTGTAAATCAATCAAGTAATCTGCATCTAAACTGAGAGATTGTAGTTGATAGCGAAACCGCTCACTATAAGGTACGCTACTAGGAGAATTAATTTTATCTAAAAGTTCTCCAAACTTATCCTTGATTTTGCTGAGATAATTTTGTCTGACAACCTCGATATCAAGATGAAGTTGAGATTCAGCAAAAGCTATTAAATCATCAGTTTCCTTTTCATAATCCCAAAAAATGCGGTTCCAGTCCTTCGCTTCATAAACACAATATCTGCCAGAAGAAAAAACATGCGAGCGCTCATTAGTTCCCATCGGATTACAAACCGGAACCAGCCAAACTTCCCCAACTAAATCAGTATCATTCACCGTCAACAAAAACTCAATCAACTGGTGAATAACAGCATTACCAGCAATTTCCGCACCATGCAGATTAGATTGAATGTAAACCTTCTTACCAGCATTAGCACCAACAAACTTGTAAACTTGCAGCGATAAAACATCACCACTAGCCATTTGACGCAACGGAATCGTCACAATCTCTGGAATCATCACAAATACACTCTTTGCGCCTTTGCGCCTTTGCGTGAGATTATCCTCTTAAGTTCCCGGTAAATTACGCAACCGCTCATCAAGATGAGTACGGTCTGCTAACACTTTTAACAAAGGACCGTGCGAAGTAAATTCTACAATACTTACCGACCCAACCGGGCAGCCCAAACGAAAACGAAAGCGTCCCACATCAATTCCCAAAAGACTGCACAGCATAATTCTAATAGTTGCTTTGTGGGAAACAATTAACACATTGCCATCGCTATAAAGCTGCTTAATTTCTTCAATTACCTGCGTAGCGCGAGAAGCGATCGCCACAGCCATTTCTCCACCAGTCGGCGCATACCACGCCGGATCTGCTAACCAACGAATATAATCATCGTGAAATTCTTTACTTACCGCTTCGGGTGTGTTTCCTTCCCACTTACCATAGTGAATTTCCTTTAAACCATCCCGCAGTTGTGGTTGCATTTCTATAGCTTCACACAAAGGTCTTGCTGTTGCTAAAGTTCGGTGCATGGGACTGCAAAAAATTGCCTCCCACAGGGTAGAACTGTATGAAGAAGCAAAAGCTTTTGCCATTTCCATACCATCTGGCGTAAGTTCTGGATCTAGCGAACCGCAAAAGGCATTATTGCGACTCCATTCTGTCTGTCCGTGACGAAGGAAATAAAGAGTTAGGCTCAAGGTATTTTCCCACCCAAGTTGCTAAATTGAACAACCCAATAGCTGCAAGTCTACCACTGTTGGAGTTGCAAGAAAGCAATCGACATACACAAGACATCTGTCTGCTGACACACCTTTAACAAGGCGGATATCCATAACTGTAGTACGAACCAGAATTTAGGCGATCGCTAATATATTGAACAAAGTGCCAGTAATATATATTGATTTATCCTCACAAATGGTAACAACAGCAGTTAATCCCTATCTTGATGGCAACTTTGCGCCAGTACACAAAGAAATCACCACTGACACGCTGAAAGTCATCGGTGAGTTACCCTCCGACTTATCGGGAATGTTCGTGCGGAATGGTCCTAACCCCCAGTGGAAACCCATCGGAAAGTATCACTGGTTTGATGGGGATGGAATGTTGCACGGTGTGCGAATTAACAACGGTAAAGCAACTTATCGCAACCGCTACGTGCGGACAAGAGGATGGGAAATTGAGCATGAAGCCGGTAAAGCTCTTTGGAGTGGAATCCTGGAACCGTCACAAAAGGATAATCCCGACAATTTCTACAAGAATACTGCTAATACTGCTTTAATTTGGCACGCAGGTCAATTCTTAGCGCTGTGGGAAGGCGGTGCGCCTCACGTCATCAAGGTTCCCGATTTAGATACAATTGGCGAATATACCTATAATGGTAAGCTGGCTTCTGCTTTTACCGCACATCCTAAGGTAGATCCGGTAACGGGTGAAATGATGTTTTTTGGTTACTCCTTCGCACCACCATATCTGCAATATAGTGTAGTTTCTGCGTCGGGCGAACTATTGCGGACAGTACCGATTGATTTGCCGATGGGAGTGATGATGCACGATTTCGCCATCACGGAAAACTATACAATTTTTATGGATTTGCCCTTGACATTTAGCCCACAACGGGCACAGAGGGGAGAACCGACGATGATGTTTGAGCGCGATCGCCCCAGTCGTTTTGGTATTGTCCCCCGTCACGGCGACAACAGTAATATCCGCTGGTTTCAAAGTCCCGCTTGTTTCGTCTTTCACACCCTCAACGCTTACGAAGAAGGTGACGAAGTAGTGCTTATCGCTTGTCGGATGAATTCTACTACTATGTTTGCTTCACCACAAGACACACACGCCGATCCTCAAGCCAATATTCCCCGCTTGCATCAATGGCGTTTTAACCTGACTACAGGTGCGGTGCGCGAGGAAATGTTAGACGATGTACCTACAGAATTTCCTCGCGTTAATGAAAACTTCTTAGGAAGACCAACCCGATACGGCTACGCTAACAAAATCGGGGAGGGTTTGATTAAATACGACTTCAGCAATGGTAAATCTCAAACTCACAACTTCGGACGAGGACGCGATGGCGGTGAAGCGGTGTTTGCACCTTCTCCTGATGCAACATCAGAAGATGAAGGCTGGCTGATAACATTTGTCCACGATACGCGTGAGGATATTTCTGAACTCGTGGTAGTAAATGCCCAAGATGTAAATGCCGAACCTGTAGCGCGAGTGCTAATTCCCCAGCGTGTCCCTTATGGGTTCCACGGTGCTTGGGTTTCTGAGGAACAGTTGGGTGCTTCTGTCTAAATTAACACCAAAAGGGTAGGGGCACAGCATTGCTGTGCCCCTACGCGGAATTTGTTAGTTCTTGAATCAACTCTTCAGGAGTAATTATTCGCGGAGTTGTAACCGGAAAATCTTGAGGATTGGGGGTAACAATTGCATCCAATTGATTAACTACAGCACTGCTATATTGAATTGCATCTTCAAAATCCCTAAAGTTGGCAGCAAGAGCCATTCTAATTACTGCTTCATTGACAATAGCAATTTGGCAGTATGTGACCAACCAATTCAAAAAATCTGTTGTCCATTCTCGACCTCGTGACCTACGGATCCAGTTGCTGTGCTAAGTCACAATTATGTGGATACATTGGCGATAATGGTGTGCGATCGCAAGCTTACTCAGAAAACGCTTGACCGCAAACCTTTCATCCTGGTACAGTTAAACAGACCACTCGGTCTGTATGATTTTCATGTCTAAAGGCGAAGAAACCAAAGAAAAAATTCTCTCGTCAGCAGCCGAACTGTTTAACCAACAGGGGTATGCTGGCTCGTCTATTTCTGACATCATGCGTGTGACAGGATTGCAGAAAGGGGGAATTTACAATCACTTCAAAAGCAAAGATGAGCTAGCGTTGTTAGCTTTTGATTATGCGATCGCTCAAATCACAGGGCATTATCGAGGTGCATTGCGAAACAAACGTCATGCAATAGAACGCTTACAAGCAATTATTGATGTATTTCGCAGCAATATAGATAACCCAACTATCAAAGGAGGGTGTCCGCTGTTGAATACCGCAGTTGAGAGTGATGATACTCATCCAGCGTTGCGCGATCGCGCTCAACAAGCGATGAATTCTTGGCGTGAGATGATTTGTCGAATTATCCAAAAAGGCATTGAAAAGAGTGAAATTCGCCCAGAAGTTGACGCTGAAGAAGTTGCAACTATCCTGATTGCAACTTTAGAAGGTGCTGTGATGATGAGTAAACTTTATGGAGATTCTATTCATTTGGAAAGGGCAATTAATCACTTAAATAAATATCTAAAAAGTCTTTCTTAAATCAATATTTATTTTTTTGGCAATTTACAGACCGAAAGGTTTTAAATATCAATTACGAGGAATAATCATGCAAGTAAGCAGACCATTAGAAGTAGAAATCGCAATACCTGTAAGGACATACGACATTGACTTTGTGGGAATCGTGAGCAACATTGTCTATATCAGATGGTTGGAAGATTTACGTTTAAAGTTTTTAGATGAACACTGGCAATTAGATAAACAAATGGAGCAAGGATATGCTCCCATCCTTGCCGGAACTGAAATTGAATATAAGCGTCCTATCAAACTTATTGATAAAGTGATTGGACGTTTATGGTTAAGCAGTTTAGGAAAGCTTAAATGGACTGTGCAAGCAGAAATTTTATCTAATAATCAAGTTGCAGCGTTCGCTACACAAAAAGGTGCGTTTATCAGCTTGCAAAATAATCGTCCAATTCTCATCCCAGAGGAATTACAGAAGAAATATTCAGAGTTTAAGCAAGTTAATCAAACTACTTAAATTACACAAAAAAAATGAAAAATATATCTACCCAAGAAAAGCAACTTCGTTTGATTACAATTCCTGTTAGTCATTATTGCGAAAAAGCACGATGGGCATTGACAAAATTAAAACTTCCTTACGTGGAAGAAGCCCACATGCCCCCGTTTCATCGACTTGCAACTAATCGTGTTGGCGGAAAATCTACTCCGGTTTTGGTGACGAAATCCGGCGTTTTTACTGATTCAACCGATATCTTGCAATACTTGGATAAAATTGCGCCAGCCAACGCCAAGCTTTATCCCAGTAACCCCGAATTACGCCGACAAGTAGAAGAACTAGAAGATTTATTTGATGAGCAACTTGGACCAGCTACACGCGTTTGGGGTTACTTTTACACGATAAATAATTACAAGTTTATCCAAAAAAGATGGACTCAAGGCGTTCCTTATTTTGAGGAGGCATTATTTCCTATAGTTTATCCTTTGATGCGTCCGGTTGTTCGTAAAGCTTTTAATATTACTCCAGAGTCTGCTGCACAAGCTTATAAACAAATTCAAAGCATTTTTGACAAAGTAAATGTGTTGTTAGCAGATGGACGCACCTATTTAGTTGGAGATAGCTTTTCAGCCGCTGACATAACTTTTGCTGCGCTTACCGCACCCGTTATATCGCCACCAGAACACCCGATAAAGCCGCGTTATGAGCAAGAATTGCCCGATTCGTTTGCATCAGAAATTAGCGCTTTTAGAGAAACTCCAGCGGGTGCTTATGTATTGCGTTTGTATCGGGATAGAAACAGTTAATTTTATAAATTTAAATTGGAGGAATTTACCATGCTAAAGTTTTACTATAATGCGCGCTCGCCTATAGCTCGTCGTGTATGCCGAACTTTGATATAGTGATACACTAAAGATACACATCAACAGTGTGGGTGCTTAATATATGTATCACCGAATCAATGTGACACTACCGAGTGAAACCTTGAAACAACTTGATGAGTATGCCCCAAAAGGCGAACGCAGTCGTTTCATCCATGAAGCAATTCAACATTATATTAACCAAATTCCGAAACAAAAGCTGCGAGAACAATTGCAAGAAGGGTCTATTCTCCGGGCTGAACGCGATACTCTTGCAGAGTCACTCCGTGAACGCACTTTAGCTTTATACTGGTTTGTAATTGAGGAAGAAGTATGGCAGCACGAAAGCTAGCCCTTCCTAAGCGAGGAGAAGTCTATCTAGTCAGTTTCGACCCAACAGTTGGCGCTGAAATTCAAAAAACTCGTCCGGCATTGGTGTTGCAATCCGGATGTTAGCAATGAGTACAGCCAAATTACAATTGTTGCAGCAATTACGTCTAAATTTGATGAACCTCTTTATCCCACAGAAGTATTAATTCAAGTTCCAAAAAGGGGGACTCACTATCAACTCGGTCGCGTTGCTCAACCATATCCGCTCAATTGAGAAACAACGACTAATAAAACGACTAGGTAAACTAGAAGAATCGACAATCAAGCAAGTTAATCAAGCTATTCAAATTAGTTTAGGTTTGGTTGAGCTTTAATTAATAGACGAAATTTTTAGGATTTAACTATGGAACCGATACAAGTGATTGGAGGTGGACTAGCGGGAACAGAAGCGGCGTGGCAAATAGCCTCGGCGGGAGTGCCGGTAATTTTTTGGGAAATGCGCCCGAAACGCTTTAGTCCGGCACATCATACAGAACATCTGGCGGAGTTGGTGTGTAGTAATTCCTTTGGCGCAATGTCAAGCGATCGCGCTGCTGGTCTATTGCATGAAGAATTACGTCAACTCAATTCTATTGTCATTTCCAAAGCTGATGAACATGCCGTTCCCGCTGGTGGCGCACTCGCGGTAGATAGAGGACGATTTAGCCAAGATTTAACAGAAACTTTATCTCGCCATCCCTTAATTGAATTTCGTCGTGGCGAAGTACCTGCGATTCCGGAGGGAATTGTGGTCTTAGCAACTGGTCCTTTAACCAGTCCCGACTTAGCGGAAGATTTGCGACGCTTCAGCGGGATGGAATATCTCAGCTTTTTTGATGCCGCTAGCCCGATTGTTGTGGGAGAATCGATTAATCGCGATATTGCTTTTATGGCATCGCGCTACGACAAAGGCGAAGCGGCTTATCTCAATTGCCCGATGAATAAAGAGCAATATCTGCACTTTTGGGAAGAACTCCGCAAAGCTGAACAAACCGAATTAAAAGATTTTGAACGAGAAACAGCGAAATTTTTTGAGGCTTGTTTGCCAATTGAAGAACAGGCGAAGCGTGGCGAAGATACCATGCGCTATGGTCCCCTCAAGCCAGTAGGATTGTCAGATAGTCGCACTGGGGAACGTCCTTACGCTGTGATACAACTGCGCCAAGAAGATAAGGCTGGTCAACTTTGGAATATGGTAGGATTTCAAACTAATCTGCGTTGGGGTGAGCAAAAACGAGTATTCCAGCTAATTCCGGGTTTGGAAAATGCCGAATTTGTCCGTTTGGGTGTGATGCACCGCAACACCTTTATTAATGCGCCGCAGTTGATGTCCGCTAGTCTGCAATTTAAGCAACGCCCAACATTATTTGCAGCTGGGCAGTTGATTGGTACTGAAGGCTACACCGCAGCATCTGCCGGCGGTTGGCTGGCGGGAACGAATGCAGCGCGGCTGGCTTTGGGTAAGGAACCGTTGACGCTACCCAATACAACGATGATGGGGGCGCTGTTTGACTTTATTAGTTCTGCTTCGCCGAAGCATTTCCAACCGATGCCGCCAAACTTTGGAATTATACCAGAATTGGGTGAGAAAATCAAGAGTAAGCCGGAGCGTTATGGACGTTATCGCGATCGCTCTTTAGCTGACCTTGCTCAATGGAAAGCTAATCAATAGCGAATTGTACGTTTGGCAAGAGCAAACAATGTAGCGAGGACAAGCGATCGCATTGCTCCCGAAACCAGGTTGACTGCGCTAATCCCTAGAAACATGTTATAATGAAAAAGATTAAGGGCGCGTGGCTCAGTGGATAGAGCAACAGATTCCGGTTCTGTGGGTCGGGGGTTCAAATCCCTCCGCGCTCGTTTGAAAAAGTTGTTATTTTAGCGATTAGTCAAAAGCTAACAATTATTCAATTGTTAGCTAATAAAAAAATACCACAGGCGATCGCAATGATGAGTCAGAACGCCTGGGGTAGGAAAAGAGGTTTTCAACAGATTTAAATTTTAATATAAATAAAAACCTTATTTAGTCGCGCAGAATACAACTCGTAGTGAAGACTTCAGTCCTCATCTTATAAGATAAGGACTGAAGTCCTGACTACGTAATTTCCTTTGTACACAATGCAGGAAGTGTTAAAATTACCAGTTCCGATAAATTTGTGGATGGACTAAAAAAACAGGAGACAATCATGACAGAAGGGTCACAACAAAAACGGGTGGTAGTTGTGGGTGCAGGTTGGGCTGGTTTAGGCGCAACTCACCACTTAGCAAAACAAGGTTACGAAGTGACACTTCTAGAAGCGGGTTCCTATCCCGGTGGACTTGTGGCTGGTTGGAAAACAACAAAAGGAAAATCTGTTGAAGCGGGTATTCATGGTTTCTGGTATCCTTACAAAAATATATTTTCCCTAATCAATGAATTAGGAATTAATCCCTTTACAACTTGGACTCGTTCCTCTCAATATTCGCCTGCGGGTTTAGAAGTTGAATCACCGATATTTCAAGATTTACCGCGACTTCCCACACCTCTGGGAACATTTCTATATACACAATTTAAGCGTCTACCATTAGTTGACCGAATCAGCGCCCTACCTTTACTTTACGCGCTGATTGATTTTGATAATTCTGATGAAGCATGGCGGCGTTATGACTGTGTAACTGCGCGTGAATTGTTCAAAGATTTTGGTGTTTCGGCGCGGCTTTATCGTGAATCTTTTGAACCGATGTTGTTAGTAGGCTTATTTGCCCCAGGGGAACAATGTTCAGCCGCAGCAACATTGGGAATGCTTTACTTTTTTATTCTCGCACATCAACCTGATTTTGATGTAGTTTGGTGTCGCGGAACAGTCGGAGAAAAGATATTTCGTCCTTGGGTGGAACAAATTGAAAAAGCTGGCGCACGAGTGTTAGCAAATCGCCGAGTTACCGACTTAATAGTTGATAGTAATAATCGAGCAACAGGTGTTGTCTGTGGGGATGAAGTATTTGATGCCGATGCGGTAATTTTTGCAGTTGGTATCACGGGAATGAAGAAAATCGTTTCAAGTAGCACTCTTCTACAAAAGCGTCAAGAATTTCGCAATTTAAGCAATTTAGGGGCAATTGATGTTTTAGCAACTCGGCTGTGGTTTGACCGGAAAATTGATATTCCGCGTCCTTCCAATGCTTGCTTTGGCTTCGATGCAACTACCGGATGGACATTTTTTGATTTGAATGCACTACATGACGAATATAAAGATGAGCCGGGAACAGTTATTGAAGCAGATTTTTATCACGCCAATCAGTTTTTGAGTTTGAGTGATGAAGAAATTGTGCCGATAGTTCAGCGCGATTTAGCAACTTGTATCCCAGAATTTCGCCAAGCGAAAGTGATTGATAGTAGTGTGTTTCGTCTAGCAAATGCTGTGACTCACTTTGCGCCTGGTAGCTATCGCTATATGTTGCCAGCTTCTACAAGTTTTGAGAATATATTTATGAGTGGCGATTGGATTGCTAACCGCCACGGTTCATGGTCACAAGAAAAGGCTTACGTGACAGGTTTAGAGGCGGCGAATTTGGTAGTTTCTTATTTAAAAGAGGGTACGCCTGCTAATATTTTACCTGTAGAGGCGGATGAAGTGCATATTCAAGTGGCAAGAACGCTCAATAAAACGGTGCGTGAGTTGGGTAAGTCTATTTTGCCTGATTTTTGGTTGCCGTGATTGGATAGAATGATTATCTCACGCAAAGGCGCAGAGGCGCAAAGGAGTAGGAATGAGCGTAAAAACTCTCTGCAACTGTTATTTCTCTGTGTACTCTGCGTTCTCTGCGGTAGCAGAAGTGCAAGCCGCTTGCGCGTCTACGTTTCTTTAATTGTCCAACGTTTGAAAATTACATCGGATTATTCTTGTAACTTTCTGGGACACCGATGGAAGACAAGCCCGCGATCGCTCGTAAGTTTTGACAGCGAATTAACTCGGTAAAATTTAAACCGGAACGTCCTTCAATCTTGGCTACCGCTTCAATTGCAGTTAACAGATGTTCCGCTGCTTCCACTTCTGAGTAACCCCGGCGCAGTGCGATCCGAATTGCGGCTGCATCAGCATTTAACTCTGTTTCTTGCGAACGATTAGTCCGCCAGATGCGAACCATTGCGATCGCACTTAATCCCCCAGCTACAACCACACCCACTACATCTTGTTGCGCTGATTCCACCAATCCGCCCAAAATTCCCGCCACCACGACACCTTGATAAATGTCGGGTTTAAACCATTTTACCTGTGTCAACCAGCTAATTGTCCGCAACAGCAGCAAGTCGCGTTGCGGCTGCTTCAAGCGACGCCACAAATCAAAATTAATATATACTGGTCGCTCCTGATTCCAGGGTAAAGGAAATGAAGCGTCAATCACTTTTGACTGCTCTGGCTTGCTGACGAGTTTTACCGTCATGCGACCAGAAGCCGGCATCACATCTAACAAACGACGAATTTCAACATTAGGCTCCATGATTATTATTATTAGGCATAATGAGCAGTGAAATTAGAATTTTTGCTACATGGAAGCTTTTATTCCCATCCCGCCTGAATGGACAAATCAGGCAATTCATGCTTATAAGTTTTGCTGTCCTAGCTGCGGCTCAAGTAGCCTGGAAGCTGAAAAAGTTTGGATTAATCGGCGATCGCCTGTATTGACAGACAACCGTCGCCGCAAATGGCAAGAATTTTACCATTGTCAGTGCGGTTATGTCTGGTGGGCTTGGAGTAGCGATCGCCCTCCAACAGATCTATCTAACCAACAAGATAATAATCCCACATAGCCAATCCCAAACAAAAGCCCGCTCACAGGCGGGCTAATATTATTTAATTAACTGGTAGTGAGCACAAAGAGCGCTCAATACTAACCCATGACCAAATTTAGAAAGTGAAGGTAGTGCGGAGTGTTCCCACATAGATGGTGTCATTCCTGTCGTTGTGTTCAGGATTGAAAATCACCAACAAAGCTGGGGTTACAGAAATATTGTCGTTCAATTGCAGCTTGTAAAGACCTTCTAAATGGTAAGAGGTGTCTGAATCTCTTAGCCCTCTACCACCAGTAATTCTGGCATCGTTGCTGGTGGTTTTAGGTGTTTGACCAAAGACAAAACCAAGCGTACTACCCTTTCTGCCAAAGTCTTGCAAAGCGAGGCTAGCACCCCAGTAGTTGAAGCTTGCACTATCGCCGTTGTTGACAGTTAAGGGAATACCATTAATGTTAGTGGCGCGGTTAGCGCTACTGTTCTCGGCTTCAGCATCAGTGTAACCATACCAACCAGCAAGAACGAACTTAGAGCTTGGTCGCAATGTAGCTTCTACACCGTAGTGATTGGCTGAGGTGGCAATATTATTACCAAAAGGGTTATTAGCAATGTTGCTACCTGTAGATTCAAACAGGTTCACGCCACCAACATTATTTTGATACGTGCGTGCGTAGGTCAAACCGACATTGAAGGCTTTAGTCGGCTGGAAACCTATCTGACCAAGGGCTGCATAGTTACCATCAGCTATACCTGCTTTGTCGCTAGGATTGTTAGCTACGTTAGTACGTCCGCCAGCTAGATAACCCACTGAGGCAGAAATTGGCGATCCTTTGGGACTTAAGGTTATGGTCGCACCTGCACCACCCTGACCTTGCCTAAAAATCGGGCTAAAACGACCGTAGCGGGAGATAGCACCTCTACCAGAACTGGAAAATTCTGGGTTAAAGTTGTTGACATTTTCCCAGAACTCACCGTTGTTGGCATCAACCTTAATGCGTATTGCGTCGCTTAGGTTGAAAGCATAGTTAATTTTGTCAAAAACGACGGCGTTGCTGGTGTTGTTGTCAAATGCCAACCGGGTCATGTTAGTACCCGTGGAAGCGGTACCAAGGCTATTATTGGGACCAAAATTACCATTGTTGGCAAGGACATTCCCTGCTTGCATCCGAAGTTGCAACTGGTCTTTGCCTGTGAAGCTGCTGAGGAAGTTCAAACGAATCCGGTCAGAGAAAGTCGTGTTGGCGTCTAAGTCGCGATTTGCAGCGTTTGGGTTATTTCTCAGTGTCGCAGCGCCTATTGCCCCGTTATCGCCAAAAGGCTCAGACAAGGCGAAAATTGCTTCTCCAGTTAACTTGGTGGTGGTGGAGAATTGATTCGCTTCCAGTTCAGAAGTGCGGGCTTCCAACGCATCCACACGACCGCGCAAAGTTGCTAGTTCGGCGGAAAACTCTTCTTGCAAGCGCTGTAAGGTAGCTAAGTCTTGTTTGGTTACCAAATCGGCGGTAGCTGTAGCAATCAACTCGTTAACGCGGTCTAAACAAGCATTCAAACCTGCCGCAAATTCATAACGGGTCATGGCACGATTCCCGCGATAAGTGCCGTTGGGATAACCAGCGATACATCCATAGCGCTCAACCAAGGACTGCAAAGCTTGAAATGCCCAGTCTGTAGGCTGCACGTCAGAAAACTGAGAAACGGATGTTACCTGACCTATGTTGTCCTCTTGGGACAACTGGGAAACAGAAGTCACTGGTTCTTTGGCTTCAGCCGCTGAGGCGCTGTTTGCCGCGAAAATTGTGGCAGCAAAAACTAACGGACTCAGTTTGAAAACGTTCCACAGTGTTTTTTTCATGGTTTTACTCTCACTCACACCTACTGATTTAATCGGGTAAAATTCCGATAATCTTACAGTAATACTACCAGATATTGTTACACATTGTCACTTGAAAATATGTAATTTACTAGTAATATTGTTGACTGCTTCTTGCTCCCGCCAAAAGTCTACTCCCAACTACCAGGAGACCGATAATTGGTTTTAGGTTAAATTTAGGTAAAAGGTATTTAGTAAAAAGTTGTTCAATGAATGCTTATTGACTGAAATCGCATCCTCGCCAACGGTCTTTTTCTAGTTCGTCAGAGGATATTTCTTCTAGCAGAAGCTTATAGACTGAGTTGCTTTCTACATTCAAGTGAAAGCTGAGTCAAAGGCAAAAGAGTTAACTATTTGGTTAAAAAGTACCGATAATTAGTATACTTATCGGACACACTAGGATAATTTAAAGTTTTATTTAATTTAAATTAAAGTTTACTTGAACAACCACTATTTAGTGTTTGTTTTGTGCGTTTCCCTCTTATGACTTAAGTATTTGAGATTTGCGCGAAGGCGATATTATCCGGTTACTCAGATGGTCGCAGGCGATCGCCTGGAAAAATGTGGTAGCAAAGACTTTAATGACCTTCCAAAGGTTCAAGGGATAGCTTCGTCATAGTTTTAGTTTGTCTCGCTCACATATACTGATTAAATCAGGGTATTTCCACAATAAATTTGTTTTCACGGCTTTCCCCTGAAACTTTCAGTATCTATTTAATCAAAGTGCCTGTAGGAGAAACAAGTCAACTACAACACATTTTCACTATTTTTTTACACTTTGATTTGGCAAACGCAGAACAATACGACGTTTGTAGCGTAACATTGTTCCTTCTTCCTCAAATTGCTGTAGCAGCCGCGTTACTGTTACCCGTGTTGTATTTAAAACCTCGGCAATTTCTTGGTGGGTGATATTCAGGTCAATCAGCTTACCCTGTTCTACCTCACGACCAAATTTTTGACTCAACCACACCAAAAATTGCCACAAACGTAGAGAAATTGGTTTACGATGTACTATACTTAATAACTCTTCCGCCTGTTGAATGTGGGATAATAAGGCATTCAAATCCTCATGCCAAAGATGAGGTGGGATAATACTCACTTCTACACTTGTCAAACATTCAATTTGGTAAGGCTTGACGGTGGACAAAGGATAGCCAACTAAATCCCCAGGTCCCCAATAACCCAGAGTGATGAATGTTCCGTCTTCACTCCACGTTAGGGTGCGAATCGTTCCCCGCTCAATGCGCCAAAGTACGTCATTGCGTTGTGGGATTACTTCCCGACGGTTAAATATTCTTTGGGGCAGTTGTTCATTTCCAGTAGTTAAGGCATTATTGGAAATACCATTTGGTGTACTGATTGGCGAAGATGTCATGGGAGTTTTCTCGCTTACTAGAATTTGTTTGATTGATTGAGAAATTATTAGAGGTATCTTGGCAATTCATCACTCGTCGGGCACTTTGTGGCTGAATTGTAGGATAATTTAACGCCGACGCTCATAGCCATCAAATTCACTCAGAGGATAGATGTTTCTTAGAAAAAACAGTTTTAGACTTCTTTTGATATAAGTTGCCTATTTGATGAATCTCGAATTAAACTGCCTTAGTTATGCTTGTGATTATTGAAATTGGTAGGCGGATGAGGTTTTCTTAAGATGTTGCTGGGAATATCTGGATCTACGGGTCTGTCGCTTTCAGAGGAATCGAGCGATCGCTACCATCAGCGTTGAATTTTGCTCAGCAATTAAGTTCGTATCCAAAACCTGCTGGTAGTACTAAATCATCTACTACTTCATAGCTACCGTATTCTTCTTTCTGCTTTTCCGGCTTAAAGCCTGCGGTTTCTAAGAAAATAAAATTTTTAATCGCTGGAAATAAAAATGATGACTTCACTGATGTGCTTAATTGCTGTAATGTATTTTTTTTATCACATCCCCCTAGAGATGCAAGTGCTACTGCACCTGCACTGACTCCCAACAACAGCACAAAATCCCCACGTTTGATACTCATCAGTTTTATCGTTTACACCATCAGCTTTAGTGAGATAGAATCCACATTCCACACTCTGTCTTTGGTTACTTTAAAGGTATAAGATTAAGACCAGGTAAGCTTTTCATGAAATATTTGTTATCTAACATACATTTTATTGGCTCTGGATGCCGCGAAAAACAGCAGTAAATCTCGACGTATGTACTCATTAGTTATATTCACTACAAACCACATGGTAGGGTTACAGCAGTGCTGTGCCCCAAAGAGCCAAACGATGTTCTAACGAATGGAAAACTGCTGTAAGCTTGATTTAACCAGAAGTGACATTTAAGTGAGATGTGTGTTTTCTCACTAAGAATTGATTTGTTGTCACACATTACCAAAAAAAACTTTGGAAAACCGGTATCTAGTACTACAAAATTTCCAAATTATCTTCATCTGCATTCATATTTGTCACCGATGATGCAACCTTGGCTTGCGCTCTTATTCTCTTGGGTCAGAAAGCGAGGTTTTGATGTGCAACGTGGTATGATGGTAAATCAGGAAATATAAAAATATCATCACTTTTTTATCCACCGGAAAGCATGAATGTTCTGGCTGGTGCGTTTCTATATGGTTAAGTTGTTGGTTGAATGTATGTTTGCTGACACACAACTAATTTGTTTTTTTACAATACCAATATAATTGGTATATTTAGGTATTTAAATATACAATTTACGAGTTATTTAAATTGCACTAATACTAATTTATACTAAATTTTCTTCTATATACTCGACGCTGAGAATTTAACCGCGTTGACCGGTGACGATGTATGCTACTCGTTGACCGATATTAGTGGCGTGATCTGCCATGCGTTCCAGACAACGAATTGCCAATGCTAGCAACACAATTGGTTCGACCACACCAGGCACATCTCGTTGGTAAGCTAAAGCTTGATAAACGCGATCGTAGGCATTATCTACAGCATCATCTAAGCGCTTGACACTGCGCCCACCGACTTCATCCAAATCTGCCAAAGCCACCAAGCTAGTGGCTAGCATCGCTTGGGCGTGGTGAGACATTACGGCAATTTCTGGTAAAGTAGGATGAGGCGGATAAGGAAAGATTTTCACGGCAATCTCAGCTAAATCCTCAGCATAATCGCCAATGCGTTCTAGGTCGCGCACCAACTGCATAAAAGCACTCAAGCAGCGCAAATCTTGAGCCGTAGGTGCTTGCAGCGTCATGATTGCCGTACAATCTGATTCTATTTGTTTATAAAAGCGATCTATTTTTTTATCTAATTGGGGAAGTTCCTCAGCAGCGGTTAAGTTTCGGGCAATTAAAGCTTGGTGACTAAGGCGAAATGATTGTTCTACCAAAGCACCCATACGTAAGACATCCCGTTCCAAGCGCCTCATGGCGCGTGCTAGCTGGGATCTTTCAGGATTGGGACTATCAAGGATTGCGTTCACACTTGCTGTCTCAGACATGAATATATTTTTTAACTATAGTCTTGGCTTTGGGAGTTTGCCACCACTTCCGGAAGTTCCATTTGCAGCCATGCACCGCCTGTTTGGGGATGGTTCATAGCTTTGATGGAACCGCCGTGTGCCAGGACAATTTGCCGAACGATCGCTAAACCTAAACCAGTACCAACAATCGCCGTTTTTAAATTACCCTCTGACACTGGAGAACGAGTTCGGGCTGTATCTCCCCGGTAAAATCGCTCAAAAACATGAGGCAAATCGCTTGGGGAAAAACCAACTCCAGAGTCAATGATATTGATTTCCAGTACCGGGGTAGCGTCACAGCCATGAATATTATTTTTTGAAACAATATTCGCTTCGACGCGAATGTTTGTACCAGGGGGACTGTATTTGATGCTGTTGTCGAGCAAATTGAGAAATACTTGGTAAATCCGCGATTTGTCTGCTTTAATCCAGAAATTTTCTGAAGCTGAATAGTCAAGAGTCAGTTGCTGCAGCTGTGCTAGGGGTTCTAGTATTGCCCAAACCGAGGCAATTAGCGATCGCACTTCCACAACTTCTGGATGTAGTTGAATAGCTGGATTTGTTTCCATTTGGGTGAGTTCTAACCAGCTTTGCACCAAGTTAATCAAGCGGTCAACTTCCTGCATCAGGCGGTCAACCCAACGACTTAAAGGTGGTTCCAAGCGGTTTTGTAAAGTTTCTACAACCAGACGAATCGAAGTTAGCGGCGTTCTCAGTTCGTGTGCCAGATCGGAAAAAGCGCGATCGCGTGCAGAGTTCATATCTAACAGCGGTTGGCGATTTTCCAGAAATACTCCTACTTGTCCGTTAGGTAACGGCAAGCTGGACGCCCGCAAAGCCAGAGATTTTACTTCTAACATCTCAGCTGGGTTTTCACAAGGGGGGTGAAACACCCACTCTTTGATCTGTGGTCGTTGGCGATCGCGAGTTTTTTCAATTAACTGGTCAAGTTCATAGGATCTTACCAGTTCTAGTAACAACCGCACCTGTCCTGGTTGCCATCTTTGCAGATACAAAATCTCCCGCGCCTGCTGATTGCACCACAGCAGTTGATTTTCTTCATCCACCTGCAAATATCCCACAGGTGCAAAATCCAGCAGGTCTTCATAAGTTTGTAGCGACTGCTGTAAATCTTGCCGATGCTGCCCAAGCAAGGCAATTTCTTGCCGCAAGCGAGGAAGCAGGGGCAGCATTACTTTAGAAGAGTGGGAAGTTAAAGGTCGGATTACTCGCCCCAAATAGCGATTCAGTTGAATTTGTTGCCAAACCCAAAACCCAATACCTATGGCTAAACCCAGAAAAAAAACCAATACCAGCATCGCGAGTTGTTAGTTACTTTATGACAACTAAAAACTAACAACTATCCGGATCAATTATCCAAATCGATAGCCAAATCCTCTCACAGTCACGATATATTCAGGACGACTAGGGTCTTTCTCTAATTTTTCGCGTAACCAGCGGATGTGAACGTCTACAGTTTTACTATCCCCAACAAAATCAGGTCCCCAAACGTGATCCAACAATTGCTCCCGCGACCACACCCGACGAGCGTAACTCATAAACAGTTCCAAAAGGCGGAACTCCTTAGGCGATAAACTCACCTCTTGACCGCGAACCATGACGCGACACTCTTGGGGATTTAATGTTACATCCTTATATTGTAGTACTGGCACTAGGGGCAAAGAGCTTAAGCGTTGGCGGCGAAGTAAAGCTCGACAGCGAGCGACCAACTCCCGCATACTAAAGGGTTTAGTCAGATAGTCATCTGCTCCCACTTCTAAGCCCAGAACGCGGTCAGTTTCACTACCCTTAGCACTCAGCATCAAAATTGGTACTGGGTTTCCTTGATGACGCAGCAAGCGGCAAATATCAAGTCCATTGATTTGCGGCAGCATCAAATCAAGAATAACCAGGTCAAAGGCAACTTCCCCTAATTTGGGTTCAAAATTTTTCAGATGTTCTACAGCCGATCGCCCATCCGAGGCAGTTACCACCCCGTAACCTTGCTCCTCCAATGCTACAACCAGCATTTCCCGAATTAGTTCTTCATCTTCCACCACTAGAATCCGGCTTGTGTGTCCAATCTCTGTCCTGGCAGGATACTTAGTCAACTCACTTGTATACATTGGGATCACAAAATTTGGGGTTGGTGCTTGTATCAATACAATTATCTTATATCAGTGCAACCACTATTATTCTCCGAAATCTTCAAACCTTTGTAACACAGAACACATTATTTTGTAAATTATAAATCATTGCGAGTGCAAGCTGTCAGTATTTTTTCAGCAATTTAACCTCAACCTTATTAAACGCAAAAAAAGTTCCCCGACAACCCGCATATCTATCCTTTATTTTACGACTAGATGCCAGACTATCGAGCTTTGACGCGCAATTGTCTGGCAAAATCGCAATTTTTTGCTTAACTTTCTTCTTTACCAAGTCGCGAGCGATTCTTGCTTGACAAGAGTAGATCAACTTGAGTATACTTATATAGTACATTAGTACTATATAACAGGCAGAGGAAAATCCACCTCAAATAGCGGTTTTGTTGTCATTTCAGCAGATATTCTATTAGTCTCAACATGGCTTTGGGTATTTTTTTGGCACAGCCATAAATACGTAAAGGAGGAATTATCTCAGTTTTTCGGTCCCAAAATCGCCACCAATTAACTTGTTCTCAATCAACGATAATTATTTACGAGCAAACTGATTGCAAAGATAGGCGCAATTCTCTTTTCTCATCAAAAAAACCAGAATTTTGGCTAAATAGAGGAATACAAATTTCAGTATTTACACGGCGTTAAAAACGCTGATTTAAAAGCTAACCTGATGTCTGCATCGGGTGAGACTTGGTATGGCTTGCAACCTAATAAACCATTGCATATTTAAGGGAGTTAGAGTATGAGTATTGCAGTAAAAGACAGCAAACAACAACTGATGCAAACATTTCAGCAAATTCTTGCTGATAGGAAAAAACTCGAATCAAAAATAGCAACCAAACAAGAAGAAGCAGAAAAGGCAAAAAATAAAGAAACTCTCGAAGCCGCTTCTACATACACTGTTGATAATATTGTCAAAGGCTTAGCTGATTTGCAATTAGAGTTTGGTAGCATTGTCAATCAACTATCTGAAAAGTTAGCTAAACAGAACTCCAAATTAGATGAACTGAATCAAGCTAAAGAAATTGCCACCCAAAATTTGCAAGAACTTCAGCAAATCAGAATTGTAGCAGATGCTTTAGATATCTTAACTCAAGAACATCGAGAAAAATTAAAAACCCTGGAAGAAGATATTGCCAGCAAGCGAGAAGCACTAGAAAAAGAAATTGCCCAAAAGCGTAAAGAATGGCAAAAAGAGCAAGCAGAGAATGAAGCAGCGCTACAAGCATACAACGAGTTATTAGCCAAACAACGCTCCTCAGAAACAGACGAATATCAATATAAGTTAGAAACTACTCGCAAACTTAATACAGACGCTTACGAATCGAAAAAGCGTAACTCAGAAAGGGAAATACAAGAAACTACGCAACTAAAAGAAAAAGACTGGGCGCAACGGGAAAAAATTATCAAAGAACGCCAACCTTTATTTACCGAATATCAACAAAAAGTAGCAGCATTTCCCAACGAAATGGAAGAAGCAGTTAAGAAAGCTAGAGAAGAAGCAATTAAAGATACAAGTCAAAAGGCAAAAGTAGAGGCTGATTTATTTGAAAAAGATTGGGAATCCACAAAACAAAGCTATGAAGTTAAAATTCAGTCTTTGGAACAAACGATTCAGAAGCAAGTTGAGCAAATAGAAGGTATTTCTGCTCAACTACAAACAGCGTTGAAACAAGCACAAGACTTGGCGATGAGAGCTTTTGATGGTTCAGCAAAATAGTTTGTAGTCGTTCACTCGTTCCCAGGTTTTATCTGGGAATGCATTCAAAGTGGTGCCACTTACTACGGAGGCAGAGCCTCCCATATTTCATTTTTAGGCAGAGCCTAGGAACGAGGAATTGAATTTTTAATTGAAGAATAGGAGGTTTGTTATGGCAGCTAGAAAACCCAACGATAAGAATACGAAAGTAGAAATTCTTCAGGCATATGATGAATTAGCAAAAGAGAAAGTAGCACTTAAATCACAACTTGAGCAACTACATAAAAATAGTCAAATCACACAAGAAAAACCCAAATTTGAACCTAAACCAGCTATGAATCAGCCTCCTACCGTACAGCAAAAGATGAATTTTACGATTGAAAACTTGGCAAAGATTCAGTTAGGCTTTGGTAGTGCTGCTAGCGAGTTATCAGAACAACTCACTACACAAGCTTCTAAATTAGCAGAAATCAGAGAAGCTGTAGATAAGGAAGTTGCAGAATTAAAACAATTACATGATTTAGAAATTTCTGAAGACATATTAGAGACACTTGTCAAATCTTACGAAGATAATGCTAAGGCTTATCAGGAGGAGTTTAGCCAGCGTTATGAATTGTTATCTCAAGCAATCCTAGAGGAAAGAAATACTTGGGTTAAAGAGCAAGAGGAACACAATTTAACGACAAAAGAACAAAATGAAAGCCTCCACAAAACTCGCCAGCGGGAAGCGGCAGAGTATAAGTATGATTTAGAACTTCAGCGGAAACTGGAGACGGATGAATACGAACAACGACAGAAAGCGTTATATAAAGAATTGTCAGAGTTCCAACAAGAAATAAACAAACAATGGACTGAACGAGAAAAGGAAATTTCCGAGCGAGAAAAACAGTTTGAAGAAGCTAAAGCTAAGGTAGAGGCATTTCCTAAAGAAAAAGAAGCTGCCATCAAAAAAGCTACAGAAGAAGGCAAAGGCATTGCTCACTACCAAGCTAAGATAAAAGCAGATTTATACGCTAAGGAAGTAGAAGGACAAAAGCGTTTTTATGAACAAAGATTACAATCTTTAGAACAGACAATATCTAATCAAGACGCACGAATTCAAAACCTTGCTAAACAACTTGATTCGGCTCTCAAGCAAGTTCAAGACTTGGCAGTTAAGGCTATTGAAGGTTCGGCAAATGTGAATTCATATCAGGCGGTAAAAGAAATTGCTTTAGAGCAAGCAAAAACTCAAGCGAAAAATAAATAATCTAGTTTTAACATAGTGTTATAAACTAGTAAAAATTACGTTTTTACTAGTTTATAACTTTAATAATCTCGTAGTGAGGACTTTAGTCCTCAGATGAAAGGACTGAAGTCCTTACTACTTGTTTAAAAAAGAAAATAGAGACGCATTTATTTTTACGTCTCTACCCAGAGGAAACCCATTATATTTAAAATTTAAAAAATAAAAAATTACAACATAAACTTCTGTGCAAGTGACTTGATAGATATTAGTCAAGTTCAATGCACAGTGAATTACAGTGTTTCATCCAGTTTTTTTGGCTGCGGTTTAGCGTCGATTTGGTTGTAGGCTTTGAACCTGGTAGCACCATTCTCAGTTTTGATTGGCTTGCCATTATTAGGTGGTTTGGGACGATTCATAGGAAGATATCCGATTGTGAACTCTCTACAACTTGGGATACACGTCTGTAAGTTGCTAATCCGGAAATCAAGAAAAAAAAATCGGCTTGTAGCCGATGAAAAATTTTAAATTGTCTATTTGGTTGATTCGTTAGCAAAACCTCAACTCAAGTTGGGTTGCTTGCAAACAGTGGATTTTATATCACGCAAAGGCAGAAAAATCTAGATTGGGGGGAATATCTTGAATACGTCCAGGACCGATCGCTCGTAATGCTTCTTTCAAAGAAATATCGCCAGTATACAACGCCCGCCCGACAATTACACCAGTTACGCCTTGGGGTTCTAACGCTAATAAACTTAACAAATCGGTGACAGAACTAACGCCGCCAGAGGCAATTATAGGGATAGAGATAGCACCGGCGAGTTCTCGCAAAGCGTCTAAATTCGGTCCAGACAAAGTACCGTCACGGTGAATATCTGTGTAGATAATCGCTGCTGCTCCTAATTCTTGCATTTGTACGGCTAGTTGCGTAGCTAAAACTTCTGAGGTTTCTAACCAACCGCGAGTTGCTACTAATCCGTTACGCGCATCAATACCAATAATAATTTGTCCAGGAAATTCTTGGCAGAGTTCTTGTACTAACTGAGGTTGTTCTACAGCGATAGTTCCGAGAATTGCTCGCTGCACGCCTATATTGAACAATTTTTGCACGCTTTGGCGATCGCGCAAACCTCCACCAACTTGAATTGGGACCGATACCGCAGAAGCGATCGCTTCAATAGCTGCCAGGTTGACTATCTTACCTGCTTTTGCACCATCCAAATCAACGACATGCAATTTGGTTGCACCATCCTCAACCCACTCTTTAGCAACATCAGCCGGGTTCTCGTTGAAAACTTGCGACTGCGAGTAGTCTCCTTGATAAAGTCGCACACAACGACCTTCTAGTAAATCAATCGCGGGAATTACATCCATAATTGTTCGTTGTTAGTTGTTCGTTGTATCTAGTCTTTAGTCCCTAGTCTCTTTAATCACAGCTTGGCGAAAACCCAACACAATTAATATATTAAAAATTGTTAAAAAAACTTCTGCACCGCCGTGCAGCCAATCGACATTTGCCAAAGACTCACCATAATGCACTTGGGCATAGATCCCCGCCGGAATTGTCACCCCGACAAACACCAAAGTGCCGTAAAATCCGTAAAGTGCCAAACGTGGCATTTGCTCAGAACGCCTGATAAACCACAAGAAACCCAAGTAGGGAAACAGTGATAGGGCAAATAAAGTTTCTTTTGATATCATGGGTTTTGTTCGTAGGGGCGGGGTCTTTTTGCCCTTATAATATCGACGGGCGGGGAAATTGAGAAACGAAAATCTTAAGAAATCATAGCTTTGATGTCATACTTTCTTGAGAATCTGCTTCCACTTTTTGCGCCTTGGTGGAACGCCAAATCAACACCGCAGCTGCCCAAAGTGTAAAATTACCGATTAAGGTCATAGCAGCTTGCAGCGTCACCAACCATTCTAAAGATTCGGCATTATCGAAATAATGCCAGGTGCAAGCACACATGGCGCTAATCAAAGCTGGTAACATGGCAAAAGACAATGCTCCCCAAGTACGATTGCCAGTAACTTCACCGTAAGTCCAGATTAACCAAATGGCAATAATCCACTCAATAACGCTAGAAATATGAATAATCCAGGTGGGAATCGAAAGGGCGTGCATAATTAATTCTTAATTCTTAATTCTTAATTCTTAATTCAAAATTTCCAGAGTTTATATTTGGACTTTTGACTAATCCAAAATCTAAAATCGAAAATGGCGAAGATGCGGGTGTTGTTGTCTGGGTATTATGGCAAGGGAAATGGTGGTGATGAAGCTTTGTTAGCGACGCTTCTACAAATGCTACCAGAACATGTCACGCCTGTGGTTCTTTCTGGGAATCCAGAGTCAACCCGCGATCGCTATTTGGTAGAATCAAGCGATCGCATGTCACCGTTATCTGTAATTGAAGCTTTGCGCTCCAGCGATGCTTTCATCTGGGGCGGCGGTAGTTTAATTCAAGATACCACTAGTGCCATTAGCCCATTTTACTACGGCGGGTTGATGGCATTGGCACAAAAAATGAAGTTGAAAACTGTTGCTTGGGCGCAAGGAATTGGTCCACTTAAGCGTTCTGTGACTCGTTCAATGGCGCGGAACACCTATTCTAATTGTACCAAAGTTAGTGTACGCGATCGCGCTAGTGCTGCTTTGTTATCTGATTGGCAAATACCTTTTATTCTCGCACCCGATCCGGTTTGGGCGTTGGAGAGTAAGCCTGTACCTGGACTTTGGGATTTACCTGCACCCAGAGTTGCTGTAACATTGCGATCGCATCCCCAACTGACAGAAACACGCCTCGCTAATTTAACTCGCGCCTTGGTTGATTTCCAAAAAGCCACGCAAACCTTTATTTTACTGCTGCCTTTTCAAAAAAGTGAAGATTTAAGTATTGCTGAAGCCATCCAACCGCAACTAGCAGGTGTCAGCCAAATTATGTGTCTGGAAGATCCACAACTTTTAAAAGGAGTGTATCGCGGTGTAGAAATGGCAATTGGGATGCGTCTGCACAGCTTGATTATGGCAGCTGCTGAAGGCTGTCGCTGTTTTGCTCTCTCGTACGATCCCAAAGTAAATCGTTTGATGGAAGATTTAGATATGCCTGGTTGGGATTTATCGAGTTTACCAGATGACGCAAACTTGATTGGGAAAACTTGGATTGAACATTACGCCAATGGCGATCCGTTGTCGCCAGACAAAATTCAGTTTTTGGTAGATCGAGCGCTCATACATCGTGAAGTTTTGAGTCAAGCACTTGCTTAAGCGACAATCAAGCATCAGTATAAAAAAATTAAGTTTTATGACATTTGTAGTAAGCGCTTTAGCGCTTTAGATTTTAATACAAGCGCTGAAGCGCTTACTACAATTCATCCCCACAATCTTCTACCAGCTTTCCCATTTAATCTCTCGTGAGCATCTTTCAACAAAGCGGGAATATTCAACTTTTCTGGACACTTCGGTAAACACTCACCGCACTCTGTACACTTATTCGCTTTCATTCCGGGAAACCAGTGACCGGCGTTTTCAAACATCCCGTAGCGATATTGTCCATAGTCGCTCATGTCGTATGCTACAGCAAGATTCCGCAGGCGCAATACTTCCGGTATATTGATATTTGCTGGACAAGGTAAACAAGCATAGCATTGACTACACTTGTCAGTTGACAAAGCTGTATTTTTCTGACTTTCTAAACGCTGAAAAACAGCAATTTCTTCTGATGTTAATTCACCGTCGAAATTAGCCGCTTGTATCGGTTCTAGTAATTCGTCGGGGTTTGCTGCTCCGACGCTGAGGGTGGTAATCTCAGGATTGCTGAGTAAAAAACGATAATTTAACTCTAAGGGTGAAAACGGAGAACACAAATCTTTGAGAATTTCCGGTGGGGTGTAAAGCTTTCCTCCCTTATCAGCGGGGGAAATGATAAAAACGCCCATGTCCTTTTCACTAGCTAACTGAATCGCTGGTGCATTGCGTTGGAAAAAATAGTAATAATGCAGATTGACAAATTCAAATAAATCTGTATTAAGTGCCGCAAGAATTACATCAAGGGAACCATGAGTAGAAAAGCCTACGTGTTTGATGCGGCGATCGCGCTTCGCTTCTTGCACTGCTTGCATACAACCATTTTTGGCTTGAACCCAGTCCAAATGCTCACTCGTATTTATGCCATGAATTCCCAGACAATCCACATAATCTAGCTTTAATCGCGCCAGAGATTCATCGATGTAGCGACGCATCGTATCAGCGTCTGGTGTGGGGGGGATTTTAGTAGTGATGTGAAGCTGATTTCTGGGTATTTGTCCCCCAGATATCAGCGCCGCACCAAGATACTCCTCACTTTTGCCATAGCCTTTGGCAGTTTCTATATGATTAATTCCTAGGGCGATCGCTTTTTCGAGCGTTAAGAGCGCATTTTGCCCAGAAGCCAAGTAACGCATTGTCCCCAAGGAAAGTACCGAGAGGCGGAGATTCGTTTTCCCAAAGCGTCGGTATTGCATTTTGAAGAGATTTAGGAGTTAGGAGGGGCGGGGTTACCCCGCCCGTACAGGAGTTAGGAGTTTTAACAAATAACTCATAACTCATAAATTTTCTAGCTGTTGGTACCGAAGCGCTTGATTAAATCTTCGGGACGGAGATCAGAAATAAATTCGCGGAACGCTTGCTGTTCGGCTTCATCAGCATCGCGATCCACGGGGATGGAAGCATCAGCGATCACTTCTTCCATAACCCAGATAGGGGCGTTGGTACGAAGGGCGACGGCGATCGCATCGCTAGGACGCGCGTCAATTTCTTTTTTGACATCGCCTTGCTGGACAATCAAAGCTGCATAAAATGTATCCTTTTGTAGCGAATGAATAATGACCTTTTCTAAAGTCATATTCCATGCTTCTAGAACATTCACAATCAAATCGTGGGTTAAGGGTCTGGGAGGCTTTTGATTCTCCAGTGCACCCATAATTGCCCTAGCCTGTTCTTGACCAATATAAATTGGCAAAGCGCGGCGATCTGAAGCATCTTTCAAAAGTACAATTGGGCTGCGGGTTATAGCATCTAATGCTATGCCAGCGACTTTCATTTCAATCATTGGCGAAGCCTCTACAATCCTTTGAGCGCTTAAGTGCTATGTAACAAATAGTACCCTTGATTGGGTAAACCGGGGACAAGAATAAACATAGGCAAATGATTCTCTATAATTGCTTCTATTAAACTCCCTACTAGCGGTGAACACCAGAGTAAGTCAAATCGGTGTAGTTCCACAATAATCTTCTTAACCAAGTATGGCTTGTAAATGATATGAATGTGTTGATATCTTTATCGGGAAAATCGTCGGAAATGATACTCATGATTTTTAGATTACTGTGAGAATTACCAGTTTATTTAAGGCAAAATTAAGCAATAAATAGAGTTAGTTTTGCTAAAAAGCCGTGTTTACAGGATTAATCCAGTCATTAGGAACGATGAAACCCCTAGGGGGCGATTCTTGGCAAATTACTTGTGTAACGCAGTCATCTGAGTTAATTATGCAGGATTTAGCTTATGGTGACAGTGTTGCCGTGGATGGCGTTTGCCTAACGGTGGAAGAAATTTTGCCCAGAGGCTTTATCGCCACTGCTTCACCGGAAACTCTCCGCCGCACGACTTTGGGGCAAGAGCAATCAGACCAGAAGTATGTTAACTTAGAAGCGTCGCTGCGGGTGGGCAGTAAAATCGGCGGTCATTTTGTTATGGGTCATGTCGATGGCATCGGGCGAATGATGACGGTGGAACAAACGGCAACTTCTTGGGAAATGACTTTTATTGCAGAAAGTGCGATCGCGCGCTACATTGTCCCCAAAGGCAGCATAGCCGTGAATGGCATCAGCCTCACAGTCGCCGAATATGAACCAGAACTTTCGCAATTCAAAGTCGCAGTTATTCCCCTCACCTATGCCGACACCAACCTTCGCTATCTCCGCCCCGGCAATTTGGTAAATCTTGAAGGAGATATTCTCGGCAAATACGTGGAAAAATTGCTTTATCCCGGCAACCGACAAAATACAGCTTCAGATTCCAGCTTTGATGAAATCACACCAGCATTCTTAGCCGAACAAGGGTATTTATAAATGGGGACTGGGGACTGGGACTAGGGACTGGGTAATAG
>CAXTNZ010000033.1:0-350 GCA_964245695.1 uncultured bacterium
ATGAGAAAAATACGTGTTTTTAAATACTAAAAATAATATAAATATAAGTATTAATATTTAAAAAAAATACAAATATATACTTATTAATTTGTTTGATTTTATACTTAATTTTTAAATATGTGCTTGCTTAGCGCTGTATAGCCTGATAAACCGTTATGGATGAATAAAGCAAGCAAAAAGAAAAATTAGTGCATGGGTTGTGTAGAGAAGCGAGCCGCCGCATTTTCTCACAAGCTTGAGCAAGGCTTTGCCTTACCCACCGAGTAAAAAAACAAAAGAGCAATGCTTACCTTTACTGTTTTTTACAGCTATTTTCAGCTAAATAGACCACGCTGTAGGGGGGGCCGCCC
>CAXTNZ010000033.1:371-16451 GCA_964245695.1 uncultured bacterium
GAATTTCAGTGGCATTTCACAGGTAGTCTTGATTCTATGTAGGGTTGCGACAGTCGAAATTCTAATTCCTAAAAAGTTGAATTTTAGCTACTTGCTGTCAGGTAGCTTGTCACCTGAGGTATGGATAAGCTGTCGCGCATCTAATATGTACATTAGACATAGGAGTGGAAAAGATGTAGAGAATGAGCGTATTTCGCGTCTCTACATTCGTATTTCGGGCAACGCAGAATTAATTTCCACTCTTAGGTCTAATCAAACGAAGATGATATAACAACCAAAGAAAGCTCTGCCTTTGGTACTGAAGATTAAGGCAGAGCCTCTTGTAAGGCATTTAGATTGCGAAGCATAGATACACCTGATATGAAAGCGGTGTCCCTAAAGGTAGGGCAGCAATTAGTGGTGGGAGCAGGTCAACAATCGCTAACGATTAGGCAAAACCCCTGTCAAGAGCCTCCGCTCGTCGCACAGCAGCAGCCGCATTAACTTCCCCGTTGCCATAAACCGTGTCATAGCCTGCTGCGCCTAAATCATAGGCTGTTTCTGATAGAATCTGCTTGACTTGCACGGCAGTTAGATTGGGATTAACGCTCCACACCAAAGAAGCTATCCCTGTAACAACGGCTGTTGATGCCGAAGTTCCATTGAAACGGTCATAGTAGTCGAACTGATATGGAACAGATGCATCAGTGTGAGTAGCAGATGTGGCAGTGAATTCAGATGGTGCCATTAAAGTTAAGCCAGGTCCATTGCTGGAACCCCACCACTTGTCATATGTTATGCGCTCCCCAGGTGTTTTTGGATTGCCATTCCAATCTTTAGTTCCCCAAGAAGAACCGACTGCCATGACGTTGTTGTAAGTTTGCGCTAACGAGGCGGGACTAGCAATTGTATTGCTGTCGCTGTTGCCAGATGCAATTACAAACAAGGCTTTATCTTGGTTGTTAGCAACCAGTTTCTCAAATGCAGGTGAGTTACCACCAGATAAGCTGAAGTTCACAACTAAACGCTGACCTTGACTATTTGCCCGATCAATCAGCGTCTGTGTAGCTTGCGCCAAATCGTAATCTCCTGGGTTCTCACCTACGACATCAATATGCTCAACTTCAGAATTCCAGTTAATACCAGCTATCCCTACACCATTGTTACTAGCAGCAGCAATGGTTCCTTGAACACGAGTACCGTGGGAGAAAGTTGCAGACTCATCAAAGTAGTTGTTACCGACGTAGGTAGTAGATCGTAGATCAGGATGAATATTACCTTTGCTATCAGTTCCCAACCCTGTATCTGCAATTCCAATTAGCACTTTATTTGAACCTGTGGTGAGACGCCACGCATCGTCAACACCCGTCATATGCAAGTCCCACTGCTGATTAAACAGGGGGTCGTTGGGTGTTACTGATAAGTTAATGGTTTTGTCTGCAAATTTAATCGTTTCAATACCCTGAAACAAAATTTCACTACCGTCGCTCAATGTTATGGCATCATATAAACGATTACCATTGCCTGCGTTGTAGACGACACCGCCTGTTGAGTTATTTGCATAGTTGGTTGTGACTGAAGTAGAAGCAAGCTGGGATAAATCCAGCAGGTCTCGCGCTCCAGTACTGTAGTCAACGTTGCCATTGCCATTAAAAATTGTCCGACCGAAGCCAGACTGATAAGTAAAGGTATCTGCCCTGAGGGTTCCTGCTACATTACGTGTACCGACAGATGGGGATTCGGTGATAACAGAATTAACAATCGGCTGTATCCCAACAGAAGTAGATTTCGTTGCTGTGTCAGCCGAATTAGAAGTTATGGTGCTACTACCATCTTCAAAGGGTGTTGCAGAGACACTCAACTTATAGTTAGTCTTCGCATTGCCATGCGCGTAGACTCGAATGTAATAAGTACCCTCATCCAGGACTGTATTAATTGATTCTGCCTTCTTACCATTCTTTCTGGAAGCAGCTAGTACCTGACTGTTATCAACTTGACCATTACTGTTAGCATCTCCTATCAGTTCCACATCCGCATTTGCCCTCAAGCGATTGAGGTCAAGATGAAAACTGCTACTACGGCTCAGGTTGAAGCTGTAAAAATCATTTCGGTCGAGGCGATCGACTCTATCAGTAAAAGTTTGGGCATTACTATTAATATCCAAGTTTCTAGCTTTATCTGGACTGCTGCCTGCGTAATCCACTGGCATATTTTAGACCGGTTATAGGAGGTAATTATTCTATCAAATTAGATCATGGATTTCTTTTATATAAAAAAAAATTAGTATGTGCTAAATTTTACAAATAAATCAAAAAAAATTTACTGAATCTTCATAGTAATGAAAAAATTAAGTAGCTCTCTTTGTGCAAAGAATTATTTAAATCTGTATTTTGATAAAAAATGTGTATAGCAATTTTTTTTCCTGAGTGAAAATTCACAGTCAGATCCTCGACTTCTTGGAGAAGTTGGGTCAAATCGTTTTTTCAAGAATCCGAAACGGACTGCTATAGTTTGCTTTAATTGCCTAGAGAAATTTCACATAGTAAGGTATTGATATCAATTTGCATTAAATCATAAATACTAATAAGGTAAAATATGAATAAGTCTGATGTTGCGGCTTGTGCATCTCAGACTTATGGTAGATATTTTTCCTTTTTTGTCTTTCCTAAACCAAGTTTTGAACACAGACGAGTTTCCACCAGAAAAAAGCGCTCTTAGTAGCGACAAGCCCTCCGGGTGAGCAGTCGCTTCAAAGTCGCTTCAAGTCGGCACCGCGATCACGCGCTATCGTCTATTTATACTGATTCGCAATTACATGTAATATCAAGTCTGGATGATTACTTATAATAAAATTTATCCCGGTTTTATCCCTGTAGGTTTGCGAGCGCTAGGAACGTGGGCGGGGAAACCAGACTTGAGGCACAGCCGAGTTGGAACGTAGTGTCACCATACCTTTTCAGGGGTTGATATTGGGTTACGCTCTGGACCCCAACCTACTTTACAGCAGTTTCCCTTGTAAATAAACCACATTGTAGGGGCACAGCAAGATGAATGCCCCTACGCATGGTTGTGGTTCAAATACATCAAAAATGCTGTAATTATAAGTCTTTAAGCGGACATGATATAATACGCCCTGGCATAATCAATCGTCGGGTGCTTCAGATTATATATTTGACTGCTGCCGTTGATATAGCGACCAATACAAACCCTTTTGTTGCAACAACTGTGAGTGTGTCCCACGTTCGGCTATCACACCACGTTCCATCACCAAAATCAAATCGGCGCGTTTGAGAGGGGCAAAGCGGTGGGCAATAAGAAACACAGTGCGGTTAGTAGAAATCTTTTGCAAGTTTTGCAGAACCTGCTGTTCAGTTTCACTATCCAAGGCGCTGGTAGCTTCATCCAAAATTAAAATCGGCGCTTGGGAAAGAAATAACCGAGCTAAGGCAATGCGTTGCCGTTGTCCGCCAGATAAAGCTGTGCCGCGTTCACCAACATTGCTTTCGTAACCATAGGGTAATTCACTAATGAAGTCGTGAGCAACGGCACATCTTGCTGCTTCTACTACTTGTTCGGCGCTGATGTCGGGATTACCGAGAGTGATATTTTCTAAGATGGTACCGTTGAATAAAAAGTCTTCTTGGAGAACTACCCCAATTTGTTGACGCAACGAGGCGAGATCCGCACTTTTAATATCAAAACCATCGATGAGGATGCGTCCTGATTCTATTTGATAAAGGCGTTGCAACAGCTTGGAAAGAGTACTTTTACCAGACCCTGACCGTCCGACAATGCCAACAAACTGCCCAGGTGCGACATCGAAGGAGATTCCCCGGAGAATCGGTTCAGTGTTCGCTTTGTAGCGGAAGAATACTTGCTCAAAGGCGACTTCTCCTTTGAGATCTGGTAAAACTAGACCAGTTCCGGCTTCAGCTTCTGGGGCAACGTTAAGAATATCACCAATCCGGTCTACGGAAAGTAGGACTTGTTGGAGATTTTGCCAAAGCTGCACTAAGCGCAACAGTGGTCCTGTGACTCTGCCAGAAAGCATTTGAAATGCCACTAGCTGCCCGATGGTGAGCTTTTGTTCGATGACTAATTTTGCTCCAAACCAGAGTATTAGCAGGCTGGAAAAGTTGGTGAGAAAGTCACCGATATTGCTGCTGATATTGGAGGTGGTAGAGGCTTTGAAACCTGTGCGGATAAAGCGAGCAAATAAGCCTTCCCAGCGATCGCGTGCTACTGGTTCGGCTGCATGTGCTTTAACTGAGTGAATTCCTGTCACCGTCTCCACGAGAAACGATTGACTATCAGCACTGCGGTTAAATGTTTCGTTGAGCCAGCCTCTAAGAATTGGTGTTGATACGATTGTCAATATGGCAAACAACGGCAGTACTGCTAAAGCTACTGCGGTGAGTTGAACATTGTAGTAAAACATCAATGCCAGGTAAACTACGGCAAAGATGCTATCCAAAATCACAGTTAATGCCGTACCTGTGAGAAACTGACGGATTTGTTCTAATTCCTGAACGCGTGCTACTGTGTCGCCGACGCGTCGCGACTCAAAATAAGCCAAAGGCAACCGCATCAAGTGACGAAATAGCTGAGCTGATAAACTCAGATCCAGACGACGAGCCGTATGGGTAAAGATAAATAGCCGCAGGATGCCTAGTAATGCCTCAAAGATTGATACTGACAATAAAGCGATCGCCATGACATCAAGTGTGGGCAAACTTTCTTGCACCATCACTTTATCGATGACGACTTGGGTAATCAGCGGTGTTGCTAAGCCCAAAAGCTGCAAGGTAAAAGATGCCAGTAACACTTCACCTAGCAATCCCCGGTATTTCCAAACTGATGGAGTGAACCAACTGAGGTTGAATTTTTCTTGCTGCTGGATAACTTCTACTTGCCAAAGTTGCCCATCCCAAGCTGTTTCTGCTATTGATTGCGAAACACCTTCACAAATGCGATCGCTGTTTAAGGGATTGGCGATAATTAAGCGATCGCCTCTAACGCCATAAGCTACCACCCAATTCCCCTGTTTCCCCTCAGTTCCACCCCACTGCAATAAAGCCGGGAAAGTTAAGGAGCGCAATTCACTCCAATTCATTTGTAACCGCCGCAGTACAAAGCCTAACTTTTCTGCCGCTTCCACAACATTTTTCGGGCGTTGTCCCCTAAGTTGGCGTTGCACCCATTCGAGTTGCAAGGGATTGTCTAACTTTTGTGCCACCATTGTTAAACACGCAGCAGCTGTGTTCGAGTTATACACAAAAGGATAACCGGATACGGGAGAAGAAGACGCGGAGTCATAAAGACGCCGGGAACTGGGGAGATTTTCACTTTCCACGTCACGTCTTACACTCCTGACCTCAACCGCAGGGCGCTGGGTTGCGGAGCCATTTGCCTGAGAGGGTTCCGCGACTGGAGAAAAGGAGCGCTGCGTTACTTCCGTTGAAGTAACTGGTTGGGTAACTTCCGGTGGGCGATCGCTTTCCTTCTTTGCGTCTTCTTCTGAACCAAGCCAGAACTGCTTAATTTGTGGATGGGAAAATTCCGCCCAGAGTGCTTTATCCCAGCGAACTACTACGACTTCTTTACTTGCAGCTACAGCTTTAGACTCCACAGAAGATGAGTACAAGTCGCCAAACCAATTCCCCGCCTCTAGAGTTGCTAACGGCGTACCGACTCCTTCTTCTCGCAAGCGGACTTTACCAGAAACAATTAAGAACTGATAACCTCCCTCTTGGTTTGACCAGATTTTTTCCCCAAGCTTGTACTTGCAGATTTCTGACCGATTTTGCAATTGCGATTGTTGTTCGGGAGTCAGCCAGCATAGAGGCGGTTGATTCCAATCAAGATTTGCTAGCACGCTTATTCTTAAAGATTCATTTTCCACAAGTTTTAGCTCACTTGCAGTTTCACTGTCAGCTTTTGAATTTTCTCTGCTAGCCATTTCTCAAACAATTCATTTTGTAGTGCTTGCTTTAGTTGAGTATCTTCTAAAGACGCGGGCAGAAATTGTTCTACTCGAAACAAACCATAACGTCCTTCTAGTTCTATCGGTCCTACCACTTGTCCAGGAGTGGCAACATCAACAGCTGCCCTAAGTGTATCGGGCATGGTTCCCCTACTCACTGGTCCCATCATGCCGTTAACAATTTTGTCATCTGAAAGTGAATATTCTTTCGCTAATTGCTCAAAGCTTGCTCCTTCTTCGATTTGGGTTTGCAGTTCCTCACCGAGTTCTCGATTATCGACAATTATCCGAGACAGTACCACTCGGTCTAAATAAATCTTGCGTTCAATAAAATATTCTTGGAGTTTTGCTTGTGAAATCAAAGCTTTAAGTCTTTCTAATTTGAAGCCAAAAGCTACTGATGAATGAAAGGTCGCGTAATCTGTACTATTATTCTTTAGCCATTCTTGGAAACTTTGGGGGTCAGTGAGTTGGTTTTTGAGGCGAAAATCAATAATTGTCTGTTCGGTTAAAGCCGGACTGATGTCAATATCTTCTCTTGTGCGGATTTCTTGCTCAATTACGTGCTGGCGAAGAATATCGCCCATAAACTGTCCCAGTTTTCCGGAGGCTTGCAGATATTTTACTGCTTGCTGGATAGAAATTGACTGGTCATCCACTGTCAAAAATGATAAAGTTTCCATAAATTAACTACGTATGATACAGCTAAAAAATTATACGCCTACTGAATAAAATTCTTTTCATTTTCATCTATATTCTCTGGCAAGGGCGATATAACAATCGTAAGCTGTCGCACACCAAAGCGGCAACCAGACTTGAAAAAGCTTGCGTAGAAATACTGATATATTACCCCAAAGAATTTAGACAATGGTACTTGTCCATATCAAGGCAAGTAGCATAGCGGCGATCGCGCCGATTAATGTATTCAATATATTGACGACTTCGTTAGTTAACCATGTATATTTAGATTGCAAAGTCGCGCCAATCACACTTTCTATGTTAGTAGCAATAAAGGCTGCTAGAAGACACCAAGCCACACCGAATATATTAATTAAACCAACTCCCCAACCAACGAAGGCGATCGCAGCTGATCCCACCAAACCCGCCAGGGTTCCTTCTAAGCTTACCGCTCCTTCTGTTCCCCGTGGTACTGCTTGCAGTGTGGTAATCAAAAAGGTACTTTTACCGTATGCTTTACCTACTTCGCTAGCACAGGTATCAGACAGTTTGGTACTGAAACTCGCGACAAAACCCAATAATAGTAGGGACTGGGGATTAGGGATTGGGGACTGGGAAATTGGAAAAAGTCCCCCATTTATTATCCCGATTGCCAAAGCACACAGCGCCCCAGTTAAAGCTGAACCCCAAACATTTTCTGGACCTCTTGCCCCAGAACGTTTTTCGGCAATTCCTTCTGCTTCCTTTTGCTTCATACCGATGCGCGTAACCGCAGAACCAACAAGAAAGTAGAACATTACTACTATATATCCTTGCCAGCCGAGGGTTCCCCAGAGCAGCACACCCAGAAACCAAGCGTGCAGCAAGCCTGCTGGGGTTAGCAGCTTTTTGGGAGCAATAAAAGCTACGCCCACTAAAACTGTGTTCAATCCCACTCCAACCAGCCAGGGATTTAAAGAAGAAATTAAAGAGAGCATTTGCGGGAGCATCACCTATAGTTTTGTCAGAACATCAACACAATAACTAATTTAAAACTGAAACGCTTGATCCCTGCAACCTCATTAATTTTAGAGGAAAGTGCTAGCATCCTGAGATTAAGCTTCTTTTTCCCCACCCCCTCACTTCTGCGGTTGGCGAGGATAAAATCAGGAAAATTTTTTTCATCGGCAGATTTGGAGTATCTGTAGGGGCAAAAGCTAGCTGTGCCCCTACTATTGTGCGTTTATTTAGGTAGATTTTATATGAGCGCCAATGAAAGGCGATCGCTTTGCCGATGCAGCTAAACTCTACAAAATTATATTCAATGCGATCGCCCCTAGCGATTGAGAAAGCAGAATAAATTGTAAATAGTATCAACTACCAATCTCAAAGGCGGAAGCAATGAACCAAGCTTTATTTCATCTTGCCTTCCCTGTGACTGACATTGCCCAGACCAAGGCATATTATGTCGATGGGTTAGGCTGTGTTCCCGGTCGCGAAAATCACCATGCCCTGATTCTCAATCTCTACGGTCATCAATTGGTGGCTCATGTTACCAAAGAACCGCTGACACGCCAAAAAGCTATATATCCTAGGCACTTTGGGCTAATTTTTCCGGTTGAAGCTGACTGGGAGAATTTACTCAGGCGATCGCAACAGCGACAGCTGCTTTTCTTTGAAGAAGCCAAACACCGCTTTGTCGGTTCTCCTCTAGAACATCGCACTTTCTTTTTAGAAGACCCTTTTTATAACTTAATGGAGTTCAAGTATTACCGTTACCCAGAAGCGATTTTTGGGAGTCCTGAGTATACCCAGATTGGCGACCGGAATTAATTGGCGCTGCTAATGCTTCTGCTACCGCCGCCAAACACCTTGAGTCGGTTAACATCCAGGGGTGCAGTCTCGATGGCACTATCACCTCTGTTCCTATAGGCATTTGCGAACTATTTGCCGGGACGATCATCAAATCATAAGGTGTCCACATAGAGGTAAAATTCAATTGCTTTAACATCGCCACGTCCCTATTTAAATCTTTGAGAAAAGTGCTGTCGGGTCGCATTTGCACGCAACCAGGACGCAGGGAAGCATAAGCGACCACAGTTCCATTATGAGGCGAAGATATCGTAATAAATCGCTGTACGCGGTTAATTCCCCCCAGTCGCTGGACATAGTAACGGCTGATAATTCCCCCCATGCTGAAGCCAACTAAATCCAGTGGTTGTTCAGCCCCAAAGGTAGCGGCAATATAATCGGCGACTTGCTGTGCCAACTTCTCCAGACCGAAGTCACCATTATTCGGTATTAAATCCAAATTATACACAGACAAACCCCGCTTTTTTAGGTAGGTCTCCATTGTCCGAAAAACTTGCCCCGTATCGTTAATGCCATGCACCAATACCACGGGATTGCGCTGCTGCGTCTCAGTATTCATATATAAAATATGTCTAATCTCAATTTAAGTAGGCGAAAAATTTAACCGAGTGCGATCGCCCGTATATGCCCTTCAGGGTTTTCTGGAGGAAAACCCTCTCCGGAGCGAAGCTCCGGGCAAGATGCCGGGGGCATCTTGGGGCATAGGGCGCGAAGAGCGATCGCTCTTGAGCGGGTCTTATTGCCCAATATAGCCTTATGCTATATTGCCCCTGCTCTTGAGGAGCAGGGAAAGGCATTTTCATTCCATAAAATGCCTCGGCAACATACAGACCATAGCTTTGAGTGCAAACAGTCTATGACACTCCTTTGACTGGTAAGGAGCCTACGAATTTCTACAGTCAAATACTTACTTAAGTTTTCTCAGGAATATTAATTTTTGTTAAGACCACTTTCAGAATGTTGCTCTAAGTTACAGTAAAATTTAATAATTAATTCTTAGCACACAGTTTGCAAGTGCTGGCAAAAAGAAGTTTAAAACGTTTGTACTATACTGTTACTACAATGTAGATTAAGCACAAACCTATGAGGGTGGTCGCCTAAACAAGGTTGCACAAGAAATAGGTAAGTCAACTAAGTCTTGATAAAATGTAACATTTCCCCGTAATTTTTAACAATTGCGGTCAAATTCCAGGTATAAAGAGCAGGAGTAATTGTAATGTTCGGGTTTATCAAAAACTTAATCGGCGGAATTTTGAATTTCGTTACTGGGCTTCTACCAGGTAAGAAAAAAGGCAATACTGAGCTTTCGCCAGTTAAGAAAAAAAGCAGCGGCTACTACTTGGAACTAGACGAAGCCAAGAGTATAAAGCCGTTAGAGACTGTTAAAGAGGCAGCAAAAGAAGTAGCATCAAACACTCAGAAAGCAGCAGATAAAGTTGCAACTGAGGCTAAAAAAGCAGTCGAAACAGTTACTACTGAAACTAAAAAAGCAACCGGAACAGTTGCAACTGAGACTAAAAAAGCAGCAGAAACACTTAAATCAGATGCTCCAGCGTCATCCAATGGAACAAAAGCTGCTGCTTCTATTGCCGACACCAAGTCAGCCAAAGCTTCTAAAAATGGCAAGGCTCCCAAAGCTGAACCCACCCCACAGCCAACACCCGCAGCCAGCAAAGTTGACAAGATACCAACTGAAACTACTTTTGCGCCCAAATATCTCGCCCCGTCCGCTACTAGTTCTAACGGTCGTCGGCGTCCAGGCGCTAACATGACTTCTTTTCTAGATATGGCACGTCAGGTGAAAACTCCTGGTTAAGGTTGGGAAAATAGCTATTAGCTATTAGCCTGAATAAACGCCAGTCCACTATATAAATGAAATGCTGGGTCCCAATTAGTCTTTTCCCTACGAAACAGGTGAATGTGAGACTGAATTTGACCCAGCATTTCTGTTTTATCTAATACTGTTTCTGCAAAAGGTGTGAAATCTGAGCAAATTTTTACTTGAGGAATTAGTTGACGCTCAATCCAGCTTAGTAAACTATTCCAATTGATTCTGATGGTACTTTGGCTAACTGGGGAAGTGATTTCTACACCTTGCTGGAATTCATAGCCGTTGTCATAAAGTCGCAAAATACAACTTCTACCAGGTAGGTGTAAATCACAAAATTGGGCATAGTCTTGAGTTTTGGTTTTGCGTTTCAGTTGACGACGAGCATTAATATCTACAACTTCCTCAAAAATGGGCAATAGTCCCATTACTCGTGCTTTGACTTCTGACCAATCAAAAGTTAGAGAACCGAGTATATTAGCTGGATTGCGACAAACAACAGTGGCTTTTGTCGCAGATTCTTGAAAATAATTGACTTGAAAAACTTTAATTTTTTGAATATCGGCTATTCGTGCCCAAAAGCAAGGAATTTCCGCTTTGCGTAGTTGCTCACCATAATATTTTAGTTCTCCTATTGCGCCAGTTCGATAAAGCCGCCAGCCGCGACTTGGTAGCACCAGCCGTGCGGTGTAGAAGTCTAGCTGCATGATTTGGGCAAATTTTTGGGCGGCTACAGTTTTCAATTCATTGCTTAAGGGTTCTAAAACTAATACGCCGACTTCGGTGTTGTTGGGGTCAGCTGTTGCTTGAGTAATAACTCGTTTTCTTTCTTCTTGCTCAATTTCTTGCAACCGCTGCAAACAAAAACGCGCTTGTGTGACTATTTTGGCATTAGTTGTATTTTGCAGCAGTTGCCGATAAATTTTTTCGGCATCCTGGCGCTTTCCAGACACTTCGTGTAGGCGTCCTACATAAAATTGTACCCAAGGATTTTCGTTCTCTTCTTTTAGTAGCTGTTTGAGTAATTTGGCGACGGTGTGATAGTCTTTACGGTCAAAGGCGATCGCAACTTGATCTAGCATGATTTAAATAGTTATTAAAGAGATGCCTCACGCACTCGTAGCAGAGGCGCAAAGGTTTCTTTAGATGAGATATAAATCATTTATACTTCACAAGCTGCGGAAACTAAGGATAATGCCACAATCGGGGCTGTAACTGCTCTGAGGATGCGGCGACCAAGGGAAACTGGTTGAAATCCGGCTTGAATAGCATTCTCAATTTCTTTTTCTGTCCATCCCCCTTCAGGACCTGTAGCAATAACTATTGACATTTCTCCTTGGTTATGCAAGCAATTTTTTAAATGCGGATAGTCGCCGCGTCCCTCACAAATATATTTCGAGTGTGTTGCAAATGACGATAAAGCAGCGTTAAAGGAAACTGGTTCTAATATTGTTGGGACAAAAGAACGTTCTGATTGTTCAGCAGCTTCTGCCGCAATTCGTCGCCAGCGTTCGAGTTTTTGAGGACTGGGCTTGAGTAAAGTGCGATCGCTCATTACTGGGGCAATACAAGCTACACCCAATTCAGTACAACAGCGCACGACTTCATCAATTGCATTACCTTTGGGCAAGGCTACCATCAATGTAATGGATATAGGTAGTTCGGTTTCTACTGTCAGTAGTTCTAAAATCTGCGCTTCTTCGCCTTTCAATTGCGCCAACCACCATTTACCCATACCATCCATTGCAATAAAGCGATCGCCTTTTTGCAACCGTAACACGCGATTTAAGTAATGTTGCTGTTGCGGTGTGAGCAGAATTTTATTTTGTTGAAGTTGATCAAGTGCGTTAGCGGAGCTTAACGAAGTTATCGCGATTCGTTGCAGTTGAGCCATGTGATTTTACGCACGCTTGAAGGTATGAATGATTTGTGTCCGGAATGAGTTTTGCTGGAGATGAAGTATTTTTATATCTCTTTATAAAAACATTAAAATTAAAGAAAATACTTAAATAGTTTCTAGTAAGTGTGCTGGTGCAAGTTTAACAACAATCATATTTAGTCATAAACGATAGTAAATAATTTAAGCTTAAGGAACGATTCTGGATGAGCAACGATAGCCAGATTAGAATTCTGTTTTTGACTGCTGAACCTACTGATAGTGTTAGGCTTCGTTTAGGACGTGAGTTAGAAGATATTAAAGAAAGGCTACGACTAGCGAACCCGCAAGGAATGTTTGTACTAGAAGAGCGACGTTAGGTTACTTCCCAGTCCGAAAGGTAAAATTAGGGTTTGAAGCTATAATTACACGATTTACCTGTTTCAGCATGAACAAAAAATGGGCGGTCAAGCGAATGACTATAAACTTGACATCAAATGAAGCCTTGAACCTTGAAAAGTATTGTGAACAGACAGGCAGACCTGCAACGGATGTGATTCGAGAACTCATTCGAGCATTGCCAGTGACAAAGTGAAAGTAGATTTGCGAACCATGCCCGCCTTCAAGCGATCGCACCACGCCGAAAACAAGATGACTTAAGCTGATCCCCCGACTTGAGTCGGGGGGATTTCGCGGGCATTGGGGAGGCAGTGCGTTGGTGTTCGCGTAGCGTCTCCGCGATTGAGAAGCAGCGCGGTCATGTTCGTTACCACGCCACTTGCTTTATGCCGGGGAACCCGTCCACCGCAGTGGCTCCCCATGAGCGACTGCTGAAAGGGTTTCCCGACAGTCACGCACCTGCCGTCATTGGGCATTGATTTTCTTACTCATGCCCCTTGCCCTATGCCGAAGACGGCGGGCGGCGATTCCTCCCACCAAGCGCCGTAGGATGGGCAACCGGAGCCGTATGTATGTGATAACCATTATTGGGTTGCAGAATGAGGAGTGAGAGACTGCTTCTTAGGTTCGGTGACTATCCTTCTGTCATCACTTTTGCTACTAGAATAATCTCTAACCCTTGTTTTAAAGTGTTTTCGCAACAATAGTATTGAAATGACAAATATCCAGTCGCGATCGTCTAATCTATGATTATCGCTTTATAATTACTGTCGGCAGAGTAAAATCGACACCCTTTGTCCAAATCTACAATACCTTCTACTTTAGCTATGACTTTTCTAGACTCTGACTCTTCACGCCAAGTGTGAAAAGTCAGATCACGGGCAACCCTTGAATGAGTTCCCGAATCAGATCCGTTGCTGCTTTCCCTGTCTGTTCACAATATTTTTCAAGGTTCTCGGCTTCATCAGATGTCAGGTTTAAGGTAATTCGCTTGAGCACCCTTTTTTTACTGGAGGTTGCAAAACTGGAAAATCTATGCGCGGCGGTCTTATTCATTAATTGATAGGCTAGATATTTGCAAACTTTCTTAATTAAGATTGCCAATTCATAAGCATTTTTACCAGTGAAAATCGAGATTTTGATATTGAACTTAAGCTTTACGCCCCAAGCATATTACTGACAAATTTAGGTATTAAATAACTAGCACCACACGTAATGATGCCATTACCCAAATACAACAAGCTTTCGGCTGGAGAGCTTATGTCAGCAATGCCCCACAGACCAGATTGTCTGTTAAGCAAGCGTTGTTGACTTACCGAAACGAGTGGATTGCCTAACGTGGCTTTCAGAGCGTGAACATTTTGGGTATACACCTCTTTTAAATCCTCTGCAACAGAAAATTATTCGTTTGTTATAGCTATTACCTCATATCTATAGCAAGCTGGTAGATAATTCCTCTTAGTCAAAAGCGATTACGCAAACGGTGAATTAATAGGTCAGTTAATAAATGAGTTTACAGAATTGGAGACGGAAGCGTGGCGTTGCACTTACTAATAGGGGTTTGCAAAAACTTCAGGAAGCGAAGCATAAGTCAGAAGCAAAAGAAAATTTTGGAAACAGGTATACTCTCGAAGAAATGAGCGCACGCTCTGGGTTATATTCAGCTACAATCTCGAAAGTACTGAATCGCGAAGGAGGGGTTGATAAACAAACTATTGAAAAGCTTTTTTCAGCTTTTTACTTAAAAATAGATAAAAGTGACTATTTAAGTTCAAATACGCATTTAGATTGGGGAGAAGCTATCTTTAACTCAGTTTTTTATGGTCGTGCAGAAGAACTTACTACGTTAGAGCAATGGATTCTCGATGAGCGGTGTCAATTGGTGGCACTATTGGGAATAGGGGGTATTGGTAAAACGGCTCTGTCTGTAAAATTTGCTCAACAGATTCAAGAAAACTTTGAGTATGTTATCTGGCGATCGCTACGAGAAGCTCCACCCTTTAAAACTATCCTAGCTAACCTGATCCAATTTCTATCTGACGAGCAGGAAACAGAAGAGAACTTAGCGGAAAACTTAAGTGATAGGATATCGCTATTACTTAACTATTTAAGAAATCATCGCTGTCTGGTGATACTTGATAATGCAGAGTCAATTCTACGCAGTGGTAGTCGAGCAGGACTTTATCGAGAAGGATATGAGGGGTATGGTGAGCTTCTAAGACGAGTAGGAGAAGCAACTCACCAAAGCTGCTTAGTGCTGACTAGTCGGGAAAAACCTAAAGACTTAGCACCACTTGAGGGAAAAGGACTACTCGTTCGCTCACTACAACTGAGTGGTTTGAAGGTGGAGGAAGGGCAGGAAATCTTTAAAGTCAAGGGGCTATCAGCAACAGAGGACGAATGGAAAGCAATGATTGAACGCTATGCAGGCAATCCATTGGCTTTGAAGATAGTTGCTACGACCATTCAGGATATTTTTGATGGTAATGTAACTGAATTTTTGCAACAAGACATAGCTGTTTTTGGAGATATCCGTGATATTTTAGAAGAGCAGTTTGAGCGCTTATCAGATTTAGAAAAAAGCATAATGTATTGGCTAGCAATTAATTGTGAGCCAGTTTCGCTATCACAGTTGCGAGAAGATATTATATCACCAATAGCACCACAAAAATTACTTGAGGCTCTAGAATCTCTGTTACGGCGATGTCTGATGGACAAGGCTACGCCTACGCTAATTGAAAGAAATGCAGCCCTGTTTACGCTCCAGCCTGTGATCATGGAGTATGTAACGAATCGATTTGTAGACCAAGTTTGTGAAGAGATTATCACCCAGAATATTGATTTGTTCAGGTGTCATGCTTTGATGAAAGCAACGGCGAAAGACTATGTTAGGGAAGCTCAAGTTCGCCTCATCCTCAAACCAGTTATTGAAGGGCTTATCACTGTATTAAGAAGCAAAAGAAACATTGAAAATCAGTTAACTCAAATTCTAGCAAGGCTGCGAGAAACGTCACCGCTAGAACAAAGTTATAAGGGTGGAAATATTTTCAATCTCCTTTGTTATTTGGAAACTGATCTAAATGGTTATGATTTTTCTTGTATGAGTGTTTGGCAAGCAGACTTGCGGAATGTGAAATTGCATAATGTGAATTTCCAAAACGCCGACCTAGCCAAGTCTGTGTTTGCTGAAACCTTCGGTGGTGTTTTGTCGGTAGCCTTCAGTCCCAATGGAAAACTTTTGGCTTTGGGTGATACCAATGGTGAGATTCGCCTCTACCAAGTTGTGGATGGTCAACAAATTCTCACTTGTAAGGGTCATACTAACTGGGTTGTGTCGCTTGCCTTCAGTCCTGATGGCAGAACCCTTGCTAGCGGGAGTACCGACTTTACTGTGAAGCTGTGGGATGTCAGTACCGCTCAATGTCTGCAAACCTTGCAAGGACACGATAACGAGGTTTGGTCTGTCGCCTTTAGTCCTGATGGTAA
>CAXTNZ010000033.1:16551-36413 GCA_964245695.1 uncultured bacterium
TGGCAGTGACGATCAAACGGTGAGGTTGTGGGATGTCAGTACGGGACAATGCCTTAGGACTTTGCAAGGACATACAGGCAGGCTTTGGTCAGTCGCTTTTAGTCCTGATAATCAAATTCTGGCTAGTAGTGGTGATGATGAGACAATTAGACTGTGGAATATAGCAACAGGTGAGTGCTTAAAAACTCTGAAAGCGGAGCAACCCTATGAGCGCATGAACATCATGGGAGTTACAGGTTTAACTACAGCGACTATTGCTACGCTGAAAGTACTGGGGGCAGTTGCTTGCAAAGAACAGCCTCGGCAAGCAGTTATATGAAACCAGTCGAGATTTCACCACCGAGAGAGATCAGTCCCACCGCAAACCTTATCTGAAACATCAGGTCAATGATCGAGAAATTTCCTCTGCTCGATAAATGTTAATTCCTGACTGTCTAGCTGTTACGGTAGTCAGGGCTAACAGCTTTGAAGCTGCTTTGGCTCCCGACTTCACACAGGCTAGACAATCAGGGATATCGACTGTTTCAAGCCTAAGCCACTAAATGGACAGATAAACTGAATCTAAAAAACACCTGATTCAGTATCGCTTGGTAATCCTTGGGCGAATTCAGTGGTCATGATACTTTCTAAATCATCAATTTCGATGTATTGAATGACATCGAAAATGGTCTCAAGAAAGTCGCTGCTGAGATCCTGGCTCAAAGACTGCTGCTCGATAGTGATAGTTGCCGTAGTCATCATTGTATCCTCATTAAGGTTGTATTTTGAACGGTACAGCCACATGGTGCCTTAGATAAACTGTCTAAGGCTCTCGATTTATTTCGTCAGCGGCTAATAATTAGATTTCGCTTGCAGGGGTGTACGTGACTCCAGTGGTTTCAATATATTCTGGAGATCCTCGTCTGATATATAGCCCTCCTTAGGTGGGCTAAAGCGCAACAATCCGGTTTCATAACACGCTCTCGCTACGCGGGTACGCTCTTCAGGAGTCAGCTCTGCAACAACCTCAACTGTCTCCTCTACATGCTTCATTTCGGCACCAACACCAGTGTGTATGCGTAGCCAGCGTGTGGCATAAGTACCCGGCGGTAGCAAAGCCTCTACACTCTGGATGTACTCCTCCCCTTGAAATGTCCCTAGGCGTTCGCTCGCATAGGAACACCCAATGCAATCAATTGGAACTGGAGTTTGCACACTTTGGGTGAAGTAATCTACAAAAGCCGTTGCAGCAGATGGAACAAGAGCTTGCACCACAGCTTCAGCTTCATATCCCATCGACTGAATATCGAGCAGGGCAAGTCGGTCGTGACCCGCTTCTTCTCTGGCTTTCTGTGCAGCCCACTGTGCCAAATTCTGGCGACCAGATGCAGCAAAGCGCTCGGCGGCTTTCTCCATCAGTCGTGTGGTATGGCGGCTTGAATGGTATGCACCTGCCATTCGCCACACCCAACGCGTAGAGGTCAGGGCTGGTGGTCTGCGATCCGACTTTATATCCCTCCAGGCTAATGCGATCGCCCGATCTAAAAGCTTCTGGGTTTTAGCTACGTTGTCTGCTTCAATCATCTTTGGGGCGAAGCGATCGCCGCTTTCCGCAGGGGTGGGTTGATGCACCCAGGTATTCGCTTTTATATCCTCAAATTTTGCATTCATACAAACTATTTTAGGACTGATTACCTGTATGCTGTAATATTATCCCACATGTTCAACTCACCAATATCAATTTTTGTATAGCGCACATGCAAGTTCGATTAGCACTGCTCTCGAACGCAGGTAGCAGTGGCAAAACAACCCTCGTGGTTCACCTTGCCTATCTTTTAGCAACCGAGGAGTTCCGCGTTGCCCTGATTAATCTAGGCTTATCTCTTTAATGTCTTGCAGTACGTTGATAAGAAGACTTAAAAGCATAGGTAGAAAAGTTGTAGAAACTATAGATTTGGCAGATCCAACTCAGGATTTTTCTACAGTTTAAATAAATAGCCCCCTCTCTGCAAACAAAGAGGGGGAAATCAAGCGTGAGGTTTTAGTTACGACAGATTCTCAAAGTAAGCTTCTAGTGCTTTGTTCACTAACTCACTCATCGGTTTACCTTGACTGGTAGCAGCTGCTTTCAACTTGAGGTAAATATCATCTTGAATGCTGACTCGATGCCGACTTTTACTGCTGGCAATGGTAGTATTAGCGATCGCTACCTCTTTCCCTCCACTTTCTTCTACCACCGCACCAGTTGTAGAATCTGCCATTGCTTCCACCAAACCATCGCTATCATCTGTTATTTCTGGCTCCCCAACAACTTCAGATTCATAATTCGCAGCAAATTCCCGAATCGCATCAAACCCAAGGCGATCGCAAAAATCACCAAAGCTTTCCCCAGTTTGCCGCGACTGCTTGAAGAATACAAAAATCGGCTCTAGCTGCGTTTCTATGTCGTTATGGTGCAGCCTTTCCATATAAGGTAACGCCAATCTAGTTTGATCTGGCGAACCCCCCAGCCATACTTGGTAACTTTCCGGAGCGCTACCCACAAAAGCCAATTCTGCCATGTAAGGACGAGCGCAACCGTTCGGGCAACCTGTCATCCTTACCACAAAATGTTCATTTTGTAAACCTACTTTATCTAATGACGAGCGAATTCTTTCTAAAATTCCCGGTATTGCTCGTTCTGATTCGGTGATTGCCAAGCCGCAAGTCGGCATCGCAGGGCAAGCCATCGCATAGCGCACCAAAGAATCTATTTTACCAGGGTCTGTGACGACACCGTGACGCTGTAGAATCTCTTCAATAACTTCTTTATTCTCTGGTTCAATATCGAAGAGAATTGCATTGTGATGCGGTGTCAAACGGATGGGCAAATTTAATTGTTGAACAACTTCCCGCAGTCCAGTTTTCAGTTGCAACGAACCTTCATCTTTGATGCGACCATTTTCGATGGAAACGCCTAAAAACAGCTTACCATCGCCTTGTTCGTGCCATCCGAGAAAGTCTTGATATTTCCACTCTGGAAGTTCTTTAAAGGGTGTGAGTGACTTACCAAAGTATTCTGCAACCTTTGACTTGAATTTTTCAACGCCCCAATCATGTATTAGATATTTTAATCGAGCGTGACGCCGGTCAGTGCGATCGCCATAATCTCTTTGAGTCGCAACAACCGCCTTAACTATTTCGTAAACGTCATCTTTCGTTACATAGCAAATCGGGTCAGCCATGCGTGCGAAGGTTTCTTCTTTGTTGTGGGTTCTTCCTAAACCACCACCAGCAAAGACGTTAAAGCCTTCTAATTTGCCTTGATTATCGGTCATTACCACCAAGGTGAGGTCTTGGCTATACAAATCAATCGAATTGTCTCCCGGAACCGTCACGCAAACTTTGAATTTGCGCGGCATGTAGAGATTGCCGTAAATTGGTTCTAAGCTATTCTCAGCAATCGACTTACTATTATTTTGCCGTGCTGCCTTCACTTCTGGCTTTTCTTCGGCACTAATTATTTTTTCTCCATCCAGCCAAATATCGTAATATGCGCCGGTTTGCGGCTTCAGCAAGTCAGAGATATTCTTAGCATATTCCCAAGCATACTCATATTCTGGGCGATTTTTAAAGGGGGCTGGGGGAGCCATGACGTTACGATTGACATCACCGCAAGCCGATAATGTCGAACCCATACTTTTGACCATACCAGCGATCGCCGCTTTGAGATTTTTCTTTAAAATCCCGTGTAACTGAAACCCTTGACGCGTAGTTACGCGCATTGTATGGTTGCCATAATCATCAGCCAGCTTGTCTATAGTCAGATACAATTGCGGGGGAATAAAGCCACCGGGACAGGTGGTTCGCAGCATGAACTGGTAATCCTTTTCCTGTCCCTTTACCCGATTGTCGCGGTTATCCTGCTGGTAAGATCCATGAAACTTGAGAATTTGTACCGCATCTTCGCTAAAGTGAGTTGTGTCCTGAAGTAGTTCGCTGGCAACAGGTTCACGTAAAAAATTACTATGTTCTTTCAGACCTTCGACTTTGGAAGGTTTACGGTTGGCGGTAGGGGCAGGAGCAGATTTAACCATGTTTAGTTGTATAGTGTTCTCAATAAGGCATTATTAAACGCGGAATCGTGCTAGTTATTGGCACTTATTCGCCTATTCATCCCCGGTAATTCGGTCGGAATAAAGAGGAATTTTTTATATTTTAACATGGCAAAAGCTGGGTTTATCAGTGATGCAACACTTAACAAACCCAGCAATATTTTATATGGTTATGAGTCGCTTCTAATAATTGATTGAAGCTATGATTTAAACCAAAGGGGAGCGCTAAAAGTTGTATGAGTCTTGTGTGAGGAGGCTAATGGTAGATTATATTTTATTTGAAACGAAGACCTATACCACTTTGGATGCTCAGAGCAGAAGCAGGGCTATTTTTGTAGGCATCAATTCCTAGAGTAGCATTACTGTAGAGCAGGAAATTTTTAGCGACTTCAGATTCTACCCCAGCAGTTACGGCTACTCCATCTTTGTTGCCTAGGGGAGTTGGTTTGCCGTTTTTCTCTACGAAAGAGTAGCCAAGACCTAAAAAGGCGTTGGTATTTTGAGCAATACCCACGTCTGCGGAAACTTGTGGGATGATAGCAGTCGTCTCATCACCCCAGAGGACATGACCGCGTGCAGAAAACGGAGTATTTCCTAATTTCACGCGACCTGTAAGATTACCACCCAATGTTGCAGCATCGCCTGTTTTTCCGCCATTGGTAGTGCCAACTCCAACACCAATACCGACATAGCTAGCATCAGTACCTTTTTTTGATTCAGCAGAAGCTTGACCAGCTGAAAGAAAAATAGGAGCAACTACTAAAGAGGACAATGCAGAAATCGTCACAAAAGACTTGATAAAGCGCTTCATAATGTCACCGAATTTGTAGGTGTTGCATTTATACTCAAGGTCGAAAACGAATTAAAAAGGTTCCACAAATTACGATAAGTTCTAAAAAGCTTGTCACTATTGCTGCATAACACTTAGAAGGCGATTACCCACTCAGATGAATCCGGTGTTATAATTACAGATACTCAACTGTTTATCCGGCATTTTTTCACACAAATAGACAGTTTTTCAGTTGGCACAAAGTTTATAAATAAAAGTTAGTATTGTCAGAGCAAAAAACAACCTTTACTAACTCTGTACTTTCTGAATTTTTAAATAATATTGAAGAGCTGTTTAAGCAGTTATAGCTAAATGCTATAAAGTGCGAGATATAAAGTTGATTGTTAAAAGTTTTACCGCAGAGTAAATCATGCCAACTCCTGCAAAAACGTTGTCTGGTTTAATGGGTTTGTGCGTCGGTGATGCTTTGGGAGTACCGGTGGAGTTTACTAGCCGTGCTGAACGAGTTGCATCCCCTGTGACATCCATGCTGGGTTATGGAACTTGGGATGTACCACCAGGCACATGGTCAGATGACAGTTCGCTGACGTTTTGCTTGGCAGAATGTCTTTGTAACGGCTTTTCGCTGGATGATATTGCTAATTCATTCTGGCGCTGGTACAACGAAGGTTATTGGACACCCCACGGCGAAGTATTCGACATCGGTAATACAACGTTTCTGGCGATCGCGAACTGGAAACAAGGAACTCCACCCCTCCAAGCAGGCGGAACAAGTGAAAATAGTAATGGCAATGGTTCTTTGATGAGAATCTTGCCTATGGCTTATTGTCACAAAAGCTTGACTTTCCGGGAACTGATTTCACGAGTGCATCAAGTTTCTTGTATTACCCACGCTCATCTGCGTTCCCAAATTTCTTGCGGTATATATATCAGTATCGCAGTTTCTCTGCTGCAAGGAGTTGAGCCGCAAGCAGCTTATTTGCAAGGCTTAGAAAACATTCAGACAATTTACTCTACGTCTGAGTACGCCTCGGAAATGCCGCATTTTGCCAGAGTCTTCAGCGGTGAAATTGACGAGTTACCAGTGGAGGAAATTCGTTCTAGCGGTTATGTGATTGATACTTTAGAAGCGTCGCTTTGGTGCTTGTTAAATACTTCTGACTACGCGGAGGCGGTACTGATGGCGGTAAATTTGGGTGGGGATACCGATACCACCGCCGCTGTTACTGGTGGGTTAGCAGGAATTTACTACGGGGTGGAAAATATTCGCGCCGAATGGATTGAGCAAATTGCCCGAAAACAGGACATTATTAATTTAGCAGAGCGTTTGGCAACGGCTGTTTACACTCAGAGTTAGGAGTTATGAAATTTCTCACTCCTTGATTTTGACTTGTTCCGCAATCCATTCTAGGTAGGGTTGAGAACCGGCAACAATAGGCACGGCAATGATTTCCGAAACTTCGTAGGAATGTAGTTCGCGAATTTTGGCTTCTAAAGTGGGAAATAGCGCCAAATCAGTTTTAATCAGCAATTGCCATTCTTGCTCTTTGTGTAGTTTTCCTTGCCAAATGTAAATTGATTGAATTGGCAATAGACTTACACAAGCGGCGAGTTCAGCTTCTACAAGAGCATTAGCGATCGCTTCTGCCTCCTCTACTGAAGCAGTTGTCACAAATACCACACCATAGCCGACTGAGCTATCCATATCAACAACTCATAAATTGAATAATAGTTATGAGTTATGAGTTACTACTTGCTAATAACTTATAACTCATGACTCATGATTAAACCGGAGACAAAGAATATACCTGACCATCAATTAACAGTCGCGTGATGCCCTTGGCTTGCAGATGAGTTCGCGCTTTGTGGAGCATTTTACTATCTGGAACTTTAATCACGCGATCGCGCTTGGTAGAAAAGCGCTTTGCTACTCGGTGGTTATCAAATATCGGCAAAGTTCTTTGCTGAGTTTCGATGTTGGGAATTTGCCCCAAGTCACCAAAATCCTTCAACGGTCGAGTGATTAATTCCGAGGAGCGGTCAATTACCAAATAGCAAGTTTTGGGCAAATGAGCTGCGGACAGTGGCAAGACTTCCACTGCGGCTTGACCTAAAGAGCGTCTTGTGACTAAAGGTCTTGGCTCCTCAAAGTCGTCATCTTCCTCATCGAAGTCGTCATCTAAATCGTCGTCGTCTAAATCATCCAAATCCTCTGACTCATCGAGCAAGTCTTCGCCCAGCATTTGCGCTATTACAGTCGCATTTGGAGGTTCACCCTCTAATATTGGGCTGGGAATACTTGCTATTTCCTGTGGCTTTGGTTCTAAAAGTTCTAATTGCTCAGCTACTGGTCGCTTCGGTATTATCGGTGCCGACGTACGCCGCCGCACTCGTCTGCTTTCGGCGCTTTCAAGGTCGGTGTCATCTTCTTGGTTTTGCGCCTCTACTACTGGCTGCTGTGGCTCAACAACTTTGATTTTACGAGGTGCGCTGTGTGGCGAAGGGCTGGGCAAAGAAGTTTTCGGCAGTTCCACAGGGAAGCTTTCTTCCTTCGGACTCGCTTGCACCTCGACTGGTTTCTCTTTCTCTGTTTGTGCTTTACTCAAAGGGAGAGACTGGTCATAGCTTACCTGCGCTCTGCCTTCAGGAGTTCTGGCAGCACGCTTTAATGAAACGAGGTATTCATACTCGTCTTCTGGTAAGGTACTTTTGAGCAAGCGGCTAATTGTCGAATTACTGACTTCATAGCGATCTGCCAAAGTTGAAGTTGTTTCGGCAGTCTCTCGATATAACTTAAGAATTTCTTGCTTATCAGGATCTGTTAGTTTTCTCACGGTAGACACCAAAATTTTTGCTCTTATCGTTTTCGTCCGCCGGCACGCCGCGAGCGGCTCTCATGATGCGTCATATTCCCTAGCTGCACCCATGCCAAATAAAACCCCACTCATTACCCAAAATACCTCTAGTATCTCTCCAATTTGATAATTGGCAATTTAATTTGTAGCGGATTGAAACCACATATCTGCAATTTAGAGCGAAAACGCTGCGGCGGCAATTCTTTGCTAAGACAGAAAAACTCGTTTGCCCCAAAAGGCTACTGCTAGCGTGGTGGCGATAATTAACAGTAGCACGTCCCTGACAATGTAAACCGTATTCAAAATTAATTTGATATTCGCCCGCTGCCCATGCTAGCATCTGCTTTTGAACTTTAACCGCTGCTTCTGGCTGATGAGACAACCAAGCCATAGCGCTGCCAAATGCTTTAATTGCCAACACAATCATCCACTGCCATTTTTCCAGATTGAGTCGCGAAGATGCAACTGCTAAAATTTTGCCTGCACTACAAAACAGATAAGTCACCACAAAAAATACATCACCTAGGGAAACGATTGGCTTTTCTTTTAATACTATTTTCGTATAGCCGAAAAATTTTCCGCCCAGAAAATAACAAAGCATCCCGATGTTAATTGTCAGCCAAACATTTTGACCACTGACATGCGGACTGCGCCAATTCCTCAAGCATAATATCCCGGCACTTAGGTAAGCGATCGCTGCCAAAATATTATTTGTCCCAATCACGTACCATGCGGCACTACGAGGGATGCCATCCGCTCCGGAAATTTTCACACTAAATAACAAAAAGTACAATAGTGCCAGTACAGCCCAGGCAATACTAGCCAAGAGGATGTTCTGACTGCTGAAAAGAAATTTAGGACGGTATGAATTGTCGTAAGAAGCTCTCATATGACTTAACTGTATAAATGCATTCACAGCCGCATTTTGGTAAGAAGAACTGTGTGGATAGCAGTTTATGTGAAAACCAAAAAGTTGATTGAACGGCTTCGTAATACACAATCCCGCACGCGAGAACTGCCAGTGTTCGATGTTTTAGCTTTGAAGACGCTAATCAAACGAAACGTTAGCCCTTGATAATCGAGGAGCGGCACCTGCTGATCCCGCTTTGGGTGCTGAATCGACGATATTTCAACATCCTGCCGTTTGAGAATAAACATGGCACACTGAAATTAACTTTTGACAGGGGCATTCTTGATATGCTATCTATAATCGCACCACCCGGTGTATTGGCAATCTGGCGTTGACGCACGGAGCGTGGCTTGTCTCAACTACATCGCTCGCAGGACGTGGTTTGAGCGCATCCCCCTTCACCAACGAAAGTCACAACACAATATACAAAAAGCAATACTCCATTTATGAACGTTTTTAGTCTAAATTTGGTAATTAGCAATCTCTAGCCTAGCTCGGAAAATGCATAATCTATAATAGATTGCATTTTGCCCTTAAGCACATATATAATAATTAAAGACTGACTCTTTTGGGAGCCAGTAATTTAATATGGGCGCGTAGCTCAGTTGGATAGAGCATCCGCCTTCTAAGCGGATGGTCGCAGGTTCGAATCCTGCCGCGCCTGTTTAAACTAAATACGAACTCTCAAGCTCCTGAATAGAGTATGATGATTAAATCAAATTGAGAGTTCATTTTGCTGCATCGCACTAAAAACAAGGGTGATATTGCTGCTACTCTAGCGATTGCCGACCTAACACTGAAAGGATACTTGATTCTTACACCAATCGTTTGTGAGCATTTACCTTTTGATTTGGTTGCGTACAAAGACGACAAATTTTACAGAATCCAAGCTAAGTATTCTGGAGACAATAGAGTAGTAAATAAGACTATTTGGGTGGATAAAAACGGTATCCACCGGAGAAAGTACAATACAAAAGACTTTGACTTTTATGCTGTTTATTTGCCTGATATAGATAAAGTTGTCTATCCATCAATCAAGTTTGGTGGTTGCTACATAACCACCAAAATACCTAATTCAGCCACACCTTTCTACTGGTGGGAAGATTTTACAGACTTTACAGAAGAAGCACCCAAGCGAACTTACAAAGAGTTTGGAGTTGACTTAACAACCAGGAAGGTTAACCCAGACTCAAGAATTCACACCAGAAAAGTAGAAAGACCTTGTAAAGAAGAACTGGAAAAATTGGTGTGGGAAAAACCAACAGCGCAAATAGGCAAAGATTTTGGTGTTTCTGATAAGGCTGTAGAAAAATGGTGTAAGACCTATGGGATAGAGAAACCGCCTAGAGGATATTGGGTTAAGAAGGCTTATAGGAAAGTTGAGGGATAATTTCACTTATTTGACTATAGATAAATGTCTCTACAGCTTGTACTTCGCCAGTGTTTCATCGAAGCATCCAGCGAGTATGTCTAGTTCTATTTCGTTTGCTTTCTGTTCTGCTAAGAGGAAATTTTCTGGGGTGTCGGCTAAACCAAGCGTTATGTACCTCTTGTTGTCACCACATATTTGTCTTGGCTGCCTCAGCCGTAATCGATCTTAAATCATAGAAAAATTCCGGTATGGGGGAAACTCAGTTTTTCAAAGCCTCGTGGGAAGCGACACGTGGGATTTTAATCGCCGTGGTCTTTTGAATATATACTGTATTTTTTTATTTTCAGGCTTTTCGCTATATAATAGAAATATAGCGAAAAGCCTCTCTATGTACTTAACTCAGAAAAACCAAATACGCGATCTTAATAAGACCGAGTTCTTGGCTCTGAGAGAATTATGTCGATTAAGCAAAAACCTTTACAATGTAGGGCTTTATACTGTTCGGCAATATTTCTTTCAAGAACATAAACACTTGCGCTACGAGTCCGCCTACCATTTGTGCAAAGAGAATGAGAACTACCAATCCCTTAACACTGATATTGCACAGCAAACGCTCAAGATAGTAGATAGAACCTTCCGCAGTTTTTACGGGCTGATAAAATCGGTCAAGGCTGGGAGCTATCAACAAAAAGTAAGACTTCCTCACTACCTACCAAAAGATGGTTATTTTGTACTGATAATCCCTCGGATCAAAGTTAAAAATGGAAAATTCAATGTACCAATGTCAAATGTTTTTAAAAAGCAGTTTGGCGAAGTAACACTTAATTTTCCAGAAAGACTCGAACCTAAAAAAATTAAAGAAGTTCGGATTCACCCTAAATATGATGCTCGATTTTTTGAAGTTGAGTTTGTATCGGAAGCTGAACCTGAACCAGTGGAAATAATTTCTGGTAGTTCTCTAGCTATTGACTTTGGATTAAATAATCTTGCAACTTGTATTGACACCAACGGGGCATCCTTTATCGTGGATGGTCGTCATCTTAAATCTATTAACCAATGGTTCAACAAAGAGAATGCAAGACTGCAATCCATTAAGGATAAACAGAAAATTAACTGTCTTACCGAACGTCAATATAGGTTGTACATTAATCGTAGGAATCAAGTTAGGGACTACTTGAATAAGGCTGCTAGGCTGATTATTGACCATTGCATTACCAGTAAAATAGAGCGCTTAATTGTGGGCTTCAATCTGGGGATGAAAGATGGAATCAATATCGGTAGCCGCAATAATCAAAACTTTGTCCAGATTCCTTTTTACAGCTTAAGAAATAAACTTAAAGCTCTTTGTGAGCGATATGGTTTGATTTACCAAGAGCAAGAAGAGTCTTACACAAGCATTGCAAGTGCTTTAGATGGCGATGAATTGCCTATCTACAACGCCGATAGACCAGCAACTTATCAGTTTTCTGGAAAGCGGGTTAAGCGAGGGTTATATCGAAGCCGTGAGGGACATTTGATTAACGCTGATTGCAATGGTGCGGTTAACATTGGAAGAAAAAGTAAGCAGAATGGTTTTACCGGACTGTCTAGAGGCTGTTTGGCGCAGCCGTTACGAATCAAGATCCACTAGGTTTTTGACTCTTAAGAATCTCAGCGGCTTCAGCCCTGAAAGTGTCAAATTCAACGCCTACTGAACCTTTAACGGCTTTCTGTGTTGTGTTCATGCTCTCGATTTTGGCTAGGAATATAATTTGTTCTACAAAATCATAGCCAAATCATCGCCAAAAAAAACAAGTAGGATATCCAAAGTTTTGACATGATAGACAAAAAAAGCATTCTGAGGATACCCAAAATTCTGGCTTTTAAGCATCCTATCGCCTGAAACCCTTGATTTTTCGTTTCATTAAAAAGCCCGTGACGAGGATTGAACTCGTGACCTCACCCTTACCAAGGGTGTGCTCTACCACTGAGCCACACGGGCAAAATAGCTTTAACTTTGTGATTGTTAATTTATTAGTTATGCTAACGCATAATTAAATCAAAAATCAACATTTATAATTTGTAGTGAGGTGGGCCGAGCTGGATTTGAACCAGCGTAGGCGCTAGCCAACGGATTTACAGTCCGTCTCCATTAACCACTCGGACATCGACCCATTTGTCTCACGATTCATAATAGTAGCATAAGGTTTTGGAAATATCAAGAGTTTTTGCCAATAAATTTTGGGAATGGGAATAAGGCATTGGTTGAAGAAAGTGAAACCCAACATTATCAAGCGATGTAGCCCAAGCGCGGGCTTTCATTGTGGAAATGAGTCTAGAAACCCCGATTCATTACAGTAGGGCAAAACGAGGCGCGAAATACCTAGAGGAGTTACTCTTAGGTAAAGCTGATGTGAGTTTTAATAAACCGATTACCCTATCCAACTCTGAACCTGAACCAGACAAAGTGCGATCGCACTTTCTCCCAGAGTCAGCTGACAACAATCGCGGCTGATTACATCGGCTCGCCTCAGTAAGAGCTATCGGGCTGTTGGTCAACGAGACGGGGATTCATATTGTATGGTTTTGGATTGGCTCACATGCCGATTATGACAAATTGCTGTCTCAGTTGTAGTCTAAGCAGTCGGTTTCACTAACCTTATAGGGTGTAGGATAAAGTGCATTGTTATAGAGAATTGGTATTACTATGAAAACTCAATAGTATCCCTCCCAAGAAGCGAGGAGGGATTACTGGTCGGGTTCTCTTAACTCAACAATTCCCCAGTCTCTTGCAGAGAGTGCAAGCGGCGGTAAATTCCTTCATGACGCAACAATTCATCATGGCTACCCACTTCGACAATTCTGCCTTGATCTAGAACCACAATCCTATCTGCTTCCCGCACTGTACTCAAACGGTGAGCAATAATTATCGTGGTGCGAGTTCCTTGAATTGATCGCATGGCTAGCTGAATCAATCTCTCAGACTCGTAATCTAGGCTGGAGGTAGCTTCGTCAAAAACTAGCACGTCTGGTTCAACTAGCAAAGCCCTAGCAATTCCCAAACGTTGTCTTTGTCCTCCAGATAACCTGACGCCACGTTCACCGACAACTGTGTAGTAACCTTCGGGTAACAAGCGAATTACGTCGTCTAATTTAGCAATTCTACAGGCTTCTTCAACTTGCTGAAAACTCGCTTGTCGATTGCCATATCTTAAATTATCCAACAAAGTACCGTTGAAAACATCTACTTCTTGGTGAACGATCGCTAACCTTCGGCGATAATTACCAACATCTAATGTGACAATATCTTGCCCATCAATTAATATCCTCCCCTGATTCGGCTCAAAATACCGAAATAGCAATTTCACTAAAGTAGACTTCCCGGAACCGGATCGCCCAACGAGTGCCACTGTTTGATATGGTTCTATTAACAGATTGATGTCTTGCAGAACCGGGCGGTTAGCATCGTACCCAAAAGTCAGATGAGAAAACTCAACTTTCCCGGTAAAACTATAAGCTGATGCACTCTCTTCCAGACTGGCTGCATCTACCCCAATCGGTTGCTGCATTAATTCGTGATACCCCAACATTGAAGCATAGCGACGGGCAAAAATCTCCGCTAAATTGCTGATAGGTTCCAACTCGGCATAAGCCATGCTGGAAACTGTTAAAGTCGTGATAAAGTGTCCTAAGGAAATCTGACCTTTTACCGTAGCCGCTAAAGTTAAACCTAGCACCGTAAACACACAAAACTGAACGAATGCCGTTCTAAAAGTACCCAGCTTGATGTAACCAAGATGGATGCGGTTAATAACTACTTTAAACTCGCGGTTAAGTCGTTGTTTTTGGCGTTTGAGTTCTAGTCGTTCTGTAGCAAATGCTTTAACTGTTTTGATGTTAGTGATAATTTCTGAATTACGGCTTTGGGTATTTTCCATGTATTTATCTAGCCGTCGTTCTTGTTCCATCAGCTTGTTTAAATCTTTCAGGGTGAAGCTGAGAATTACCACGAACGAAATCAGAAATAGTATGGCAATGCGCCATTCAATCAACAAGATTATCACAAAAATTCCCAATACTCTAAATAGTTTGGGAATCATTTGTCCGGCAACTTCCGGATAAGTAAAAGTATGATTTTCTAGACCTCTAGCTATTTTACCTGCAATGCGTCCAGGATTATTCTCGTCGTAAAACTCTAGGGGAAGAGTGAGTATTTTGGCTATCGTTTCTTGAAAGTGATCTCGCCTGCTACGCAAAGCAATATCCCAATGAAACCACCAAGTTGACCAGATTTGAATCGGCGCTCTGGCAACTGTGACTAAGAAGATTACACTCATTAGCACTGCAAGAGATAGTAACCGATTTTGTGGTAATTTGGTTAGGTTAGCAATTGCTGCGATCGCATTCTCTATTACATTATCTAGCGGTTGTCCCGAAAGTACGTTTAAAATCTGCCCTGTGGCATATGGTACAACCAAATCGATAATTTCAAAGATGCTCGCTGCCGCAATACTGAAAATAACCGCTACTCGATAGCGATCGTAGTATTTGATAATATCTCTAAATTTTGCCATGATGCACTCTGTCCAAGAGCGAAAGCTTCTATCTCTGGAGATTTAAATACTACAATTTGTATTTTACTGTAGTCAATAGCTAAATGACTATATCATCCTTTAGGAGTAGTTAGCGCTGGGGAGGGGAAAAATTCTAGGCGATAGCGATAAAGGGCGACTGGTCTTGAGCCAGCTTTAAAGTAATCTGGATCTTGTGGCGAAAGGTAGACAGCAGTAACTTGATTCGCTTCTATCGCCGGATTGGAAGTAGAAAGTTTGTGGTATGCGGTTGTCGATTCTACAGAGTTGAAATAAGGACTCGAACCACCTTTGAACAGTTGTTGAAACACTTCTGTAGTGATGAACTTATTATCAGGCGTAGTTTCTGTAGCGCGTGCAGTGACAATAGAGACTAGCTGAAGTTCGCCACGCAACAATGTAATCTGACGATTAGGCGATTGAGGATCTACTTTAACTGATAACACGCGATCGCCTAAATAAGTTCTTGCCAAATTCAAGCTATTAAATGCCCTATCCGCAACTACAACGGGTATTTTTTTATCTATCCGAGGAATGATTTTTAAACCAGAAATAGGTAGTTGTTTAACAAATCGGACTGGGAAACTCACAGGTTGATTTAATTGTCGGCGATTACCTTCAAAACCAGGTGTAACTATATCTGGTGCTAAAGGCGCAACCAAATCTACTAAAGTACTTTTAAGGCGCCAATCACCCGCCATCCAGTCAGGATAAACCAAATCACCTGTTGGCGATCGCACCGAAGTTAATTTTTCCAAGTAAGGAAAATTCGCCAACCGTTCAGTTAATTCTCCTGCTGCTGCTGACCCACCATACAGCAGAAATAAAAAAATCAAGCAAAAACTCCAAATCATCCTCATAGCAAGCATCAGAGACATATATTTCAAAGTGTTAATTTTTATTTGAGTAAAAACTCATTAAATCAGAAATTTTGTTGCATTTTCCTCATGAAAGTTAACATGCACAGCAACAAATTAAATAAAAACATCACCCCCAAGCTAATTTCTTGGGAAGCTGGGAAGCGGGGAAGGCTAAGGAAAATTTGAATTTACACTTTCTGACACTTTCTCACTCCTCACTCCTCTCCATGCTGTTTAGAGGTAAGTCTTAAGAATTATTCCTGATTCCGCAAATACTCAAATAAAAAGTATAATAAAATGTGTATAAGAGATGAGTTTTCCAGTATTTATACTTTAAAGGTAAATAAAATTATTTTGCAATTGGAAAATTACTTGTTCTCCAAATTTGAGCGTATACTATGCTTCTAGTGATGCGCGACATAAAGCGCAAGTAGCTTTGAACCAAAGCAAGTATAAAACTTGCTATGAAAGCAAAATATTTTTAGGGTGCTATTTCCCATAAATTCCTATTTATAGTTCTTGAACTAATGAGCCTATCTAGTTCTTTTACGGATTTTTCCTTAGCGGAATTGTTCCAACTGATTGACCAAGGGCGAAAATCCGGTTGTTTAAGTGTCTGTACTTTACCAGACCTTCATGCGGCTGAATCTAAGTCCCATCACTACTACATTTGGTTTCGACAAGGGCGTATCGTCGCTGCGGCGAATCGCTTAAATGGTCAGGAATTAGTATCTAAGATAATCAGAAGAAAGTGGTGTAACCAGCAAGTTATAGAAGACCTTTTTGCAAGGACACCGACAGAAACACCGTTTGGTTTAGATTTGAAAACTCAAGAAGTGCTGAGTGCTGAACAGCTAAACCTATTATTTGCCAGCCAACTGCAACAAGTTCGGGATCTGTTTGAAAATCAAACCGGTGTATTTAAACTTGATAGCAAGGCTACCTTGCCTTGGAAAGAGATGACAGGATTAAGCCTGAGAGCAACGGAAGTGGCGCTGATGGCTTTGAGAGTATTAAAAAACTGGGAAGTATTGGCTGATGCACTCCCAGATGCTAGTTCTGGCATCCAAAGTATTACACAAAACAAACCACAATTTCGCTTGAATCCTTTCGAGTGGCAAGTGTGGGAGTTTGCGAATGGAACTGTTGATTTAAGTGCGATCGCTTCTCAACTCAATCAACCAACAATCAAAGTTCAGCAAGCGGCTTTTCGGCTAATGCTGGCTGGTTTGGTAGAAGAAGTTTCCTTGCAGCAATCTACGTTTGAACTGAATAATTACCCGATGGATGATTGGGAAAACTCCTCTAGTTGGAAACAAAAAAAATCCCCAGAACCGGAAACGCTAAAAGTAAGCACTGCATTTTTACAAAATTTGGTTGGCTTTTTAAGGAGCAAAGCTTAATGGAAATCCTACGCATAGTGGTTACGGGTGGCGTAGGTGCAGGAAAAACGAGCTTGATTGGCACAATTAGTGAAATTGAAGTCGTTGACACCGACAAGGAAGCTACAGATGAACTAGCACAACTGAAAGCGAAAACTACAGTAGCTATGGACTTTGGGCGAATCACCATAGCACCCAATCAAGCACTGCACCTTTATGGGACACCAGGACAAACGCGATTTGACTTTATGTGGGATATCCTGATTCGCAAGGCTCAAGCTTACATCCTGTTAGTAGCAGCTCACCGCCCCGATCATTTCCGTGATAGTCGGAAAATTCTCAAGTTTATGAATCAAAGGGTGCAAATTCCTTATTTAATTGGGGTGACTCATACTGATTGTCCAGATGCTTGGGAATTGTCAGATGTGGCGCTTGCTTTGGGATTTGTGGATGAAAGTACGCGACCACCTTTGATAGCTGTAAATGCTACCGAACCAGCTTCAGTTAAAGAAGCATTGATGGCGATCGTCCTGGAATTAGCCAACTCCTGCCAGCAGCAAGCGCGATAGCTTGCGTATATATCCGGATATTAGCGCTACCCTAAGGTAAGTAAAAGAAAAATGTCAAAGGTAAAAAAGAATTCTTACTTTTTTAGCTTTTTCCTTTGTCTTGGTATTGAATATTTATCGAAAAGCATGTGAAATAAACAACTTTATTGGAATAAGCCGTTTACCGCCTATGCCTCTGGGCAAAATCCTGAAGCTACTCTTAGGGGCATTTCAGAAAATGCCCACTGAGTCCGTAAATGCATCAGAGTTGCTAACAACAAAAGATTCTCCGTTACCGACAACTGCCGAAAATACTGAAACATTACCAATAGTTACAGAATCTCCGTTACCAATAAGTACGGAAAACACGGAAATAAATTCACCAACAATTTTGGAGGAAAAAGTCATGATTAACGTTTCGATGCTTCAAGACGAACTGCAAAACTTTGTCAGCGGCACTTCTGATGTTCAGGGTGCAGCCTTGGTAAGTCCTGATGGCTTAGCTTTAGCTTCTGTGCTGCCTGGAGGTATGGACGACGAACGTACCGCCGCGATGTCTGCATCTATGCTCTCATTAGGCGAACGCATCGGTCGCGAACTGGCTCGCGGTAATGTTGACCGGATTGTGGTGGAAGGTGAGAAAGGTTATGGCGTCTTGGTTGGCTGTACTGGTGACGCTGTTTTATTGGTTCTGGCTAATGCTTCGGTCAAACAAGGCTTATTGTTTCTAGAAATCAAACGAGCCGTTGCCAGAATAGCACCTTTACTTGGTTAGCTAATAACACAAAGCAACCCGTATTCAGATTTGTGGATTGCCGATTTTCTCTCTTAAGTTGCCATTATTAATTTACAACTAATTTGTAACTTTAATTTCGGCAAAATAAAATAAAAAATGAGGAAAGTTTTCTCAGTTCCAAGCTGATGATTTATCAGGTCAGGCTCTACTGTCATCAAAAAAGTTGGTTTTTATTAATTTTAGGAGAATCATTTATGCAACGTCCAACACTGGGAGATTTCAGCAGTATAGTCTGTTTTAAGTCGGCAATTGTCGGCATGGAAGATGCTTTAGGTGAAAAGGCAACAGCGATCGCTTTAATTGCAGCAGGTCGCAGTCGTGGTAAACATTTGGCAAAAGAATTAGGTTTAACAGGTTCAAAGTTGTCCTTAGAAGATGTTGCCTCCAAAGTTGGGTTTTCTTTAGGTAAAGATGGTACTCGTTTGTGTATCATTAATCGTATGGAAAAAGAAGAAAATGTTATTAAAGTTTACACTTCGGAAACTTTGTGTTCTGCGGGAGAAACCCAAGGTTCGGAGCGTAAATGTACTTACACGCTCGGTGCTGTTTGGGGGGTACTAGAGCAAACCTTCGGTAAGCGCTTGCAAGGCAAACACACTGAATCTGTGCTTCGCGGTGGTGAGTATGATGTATTTGAGTTTACTGAATTGAATTGAGAATTGAGAATTGGTAATGGGTACAAGCTTTAACTCTGGCTCGCCAATTTCTGCCGCAATTCCCGAATAGCAACGCTAGTATTACGCTCGTAGGCAATTTGTAAACACTCGATAATCACCTCTGACAGATTAATGTTGGGGAAATAGCGACTGCTGGTTCCAACTATGTAGGGAATTTGCGGCAATACTCCAAAAACAAAGATTCAATTGAGAATGCGGCAAGATGTCCGCTAACGCTCTTGCGCGAGTTTAGCTTTAGCCTGTTGCCAAAGCGCTTCTAACTCATCCAAACTGTAATCGGAAAGGGGGCGGTTAGCAAACGCCTCCATTTTTTGTAAACGCTGAATAAATCGCTGATTTGTTCCCTGCAAAGCTTCTGAGGGGTCAAGATTATTCCAACGGGCAAGTTGAATAATAGAAAACAGTAAATCGCCTAATTCAGCTTGTTGTTCTGCTGGTGTTTCCTCGGCTAAAGCTTGTTCAAATTCCGCCAATTCCTCATAAAACTTTGCCCAAACCCCATCAATATTTTCCCATTCAAAGCCAGCCGCAGCCGCTTTTTGGGAAATTTTCATCGCCGCTATCATCGGAGGAAGAGTCTTAGCATAGCGACTAAGTTTAGAAGTGAGTTTTTGACTTTCTGGAGATGTTTCGCCTTTTTCAGCGGCTTTGATTTGTTCCCAATTTTGCCGCACCTGATCAACGCTTTCCACCGACACATCACCAAATACATGGGGATGACGACGAATCAACTTTTGAGTAATGCCTTGAGCGATTTCTTTGAGAGAAAATTGTTGATATTCGCTGGCGATTTGCGCTTGCAATACTACCTGTAATAGTAAATCGCCGAGTTCTTCAGCGATCGCCTCTTTATCCCCACTCTTAATCGCGTCTACCACTTCATAAGCTTCTTCAATAACGTAGGGTGTTAGCGTTTGGGGAGTTTGCGCTAAATCCCACGGACAACCACCATCAGGATTACGCAACTTAGCAACCACATCAATTAAATTTTGTAACGCCGCCAAAGTGTCATTTGTCATTTGTTATTC